>JBLIMI010000148.1:0-7735 GCA_047638655.1 Minisyncoccia bacterium
GAGTGGTTAGCTTCAACGGCCGTATCGATTTCAGAAGAGTGATCGGGAGCAGCGCAGGCAGCGACCAAAAGTGCGGCGGTGCCCATGAGGATTCTGGCTGAGTTGATGGCAGGCATCATTTTTCTATTGGGTCGTTTTGGGTGGAGAGTCGACGCCGCGAATTGGACCATTCGGGCTTCGGATGAAAGAGGGTCTCGTGCTCGATGCCCGCTCGCTGGAAGGTCCTGCGGACCGGATCGGATTTGGTTAGGAGGTCTTCGTGGGACAGGGTCCCCCCCTTTTCAGATACTTTCCCGAGAGCATAACACTACATTTCTACAGAGATGCATTCGTTGCGCTCCATAGCCCGGACGCGACGTTCTGTGGAGAATAAGCGCTTTAAAGGGCCAGCGCCAACCCCGGCCCCATGCTCCCGACACCCAGCACCCCCCCTTGCGCACTGGAACTCCACAGCCGCTTCCATCGTGCAACACTCCGGGGTTACCCCACCCCCGATTCAGCCACTCGCCGGAGACTGGGCATGCATCCCCCACAACGGGACCTCAGCGCGGCTTGTGAGCAGGTTGCAACGACTCCCTGATCCTGAACGCCCCAGAGTGATACTCGCGAGCAAGGGTCCGGGACCGTGGCTGTCCTGCCTGCTAGCGCTGGCCTAGCACCCGGACTTGACCCAGGACCTCGGTACCATTGTGCGGGCCACGGAGTGAGGCACGCTGCTTGAGGAAAAGCTTCTCCGAGTTGCGTTTGAGATTGCCCAAAGAGCCTCGCAGCGCCTCGCGACGATTGTCAGCACCGTCCGGCACACCGTCCAGGTCGAAGCCAAAGTGGCGCACGAGCACGAACGAGACCCATTTACCCTCCGACGTGGTCACGGGCAGGAACACATCGCGGCCGGCCAGCCAATAGAAATCCTTGCTGGTCGAGTAGATGTGAGTGGACAGAACGTTGTCCGCGTCGAATTGGTTCAGGATGCGGAGGCGCGTCGTGTAGTCGGAGAAGGGAAACGGCAAGTCGCAACGGAACTGAATCGTCAGGGACGAGTAGGGCTTGCCCGCTGGATCCTTGCCCGCGAAGTGCATCCCAGCGATGGGGTAAATCGCTTCGTAGTCCGCTCCAACATTCATGGGGTAGGCCCGATAGTCGTTTTCAATGGTTTTGATACTGCGCAGGTCTGCGTGCATGATGGCCGCAGCTTGTTCCATCAAGGGCGCGACGCCGACATCGTTCCACGGGGCACCTTCTCGCTTGAGGTTCCAATTCTCGGCGAACAGCAGGCCATCCCGTTTGTTCACCTTCGAGGGCTTCCAATCCGGTGTGTGCAGGTGTGAATCGAAGAGCAGTTTTGAGAGGGCGGCACCTCGCTCGGCCATCAACTGCGGGGCGGCCTGTTCAAGCTCCGCGTACCAGGCCTTGCGTGCCTCGAGCGCGAGATTCTGTGAGGCCAAAACCAAGTCTCCTAAACAGCGATAGCGCCGGCTGTTTGCAAGCTCGACATCAAAGCGCAAGTCGACCAGGGAGCGCATTTCAGCCAGTAGATCACGTCCCGGGGCCTTTCGCCGTTCGGGAAGGATCCAGCGGCGGTCGAACAACTCGGGAGTGAGGCCTTTCCACGGGAGCTCGATGGGCGGAACCTCGACCTCGCCGGGGCTTGTGACCAGGCTGTTCAATGGGGGCACGGGTATGGAGGCGCAAGAGGTCATCAGGGCCAGAAGCGAAGTCCAAATGGTCATGGAGTGCTCCTGTGCGCATCGAGGAAGGAGGACAGGACACGGATCACTTCCTCTGGACGTTCTTCATGGGGGTAGTGTCCACAGTCGGGCACCGTAACGAACTCGGCATCAGGGATCTCATCAGCGAAGCGTTGGCCGTACACGTCCACGGGGTAGGCGAGGTCCTTCGCGCCCCACAGCACAAGGGTGGGCCGCAGGAGGCGCCGGAGCTCTTCTTGGCGTTCGCCGTTCTCGTCGCGCGCCAGGTCGATCATGGCCGCCCAGTTCTCCGCGTTCTCACACAACAGGAAGAACTCCTCGACTCGGTCGGGGGGCAGCACCCGGAAGTGGGGGGCCAGCGCCGTCCGAATTCGTTCGCGTGAGTTCAGCACCCAGCCGAATTTGGCCATAGAGTTGTCCCTCATGACCACTTCCTCCGGCAGCCAGTCCTGCTCACGACGTTGGAGCCCCGAGCTATCGATCAAGGTCAGCGTCTCGATCAGCTCGGGTGCATTCAAGGCGGCACGCCAGGCGAATTCGCCACCGTAGGAGGAGCCCACGAGATGCGCGCGCTCGATTTCCAGTGCCCGCAGTGCGGAAGCGACGAAACGGGCGCAGCGCTCGAAGCTGACAGGGGAGGAGGGGCCCGATGCTATGCCGTGCCCAATCACCTCGATCGCATAGACGTCCCGTTCGGCGCTCAACCCGGCAAAGCCCTTGCTCCCTTCGGTGGCGGGATTGCCGTGGATCAGCTCCGTCCAGGAGAAGAGGGTCGAAGGGGTTCCGTGGACAAGGACGATGGGCACGTCGTCCACCGGAGCCCGTGCGGCGGTCCTGTAGTGGAGCAGCTCAAATTCCTGGGGTCCGTCCCCCAGGTCGGCGGTGAACGGAATGCGCTCCAGGTCACCCAGCGCTGAGTTCTTTCCGAGCTCCTGTAGGCGCCGTTCGAGCTCGTCTTTGGGCAGGGAGCTGCAGGAGCCGGCGACCAGCACAGCCATTGCCAGGACCGAGAAGGTCAGGAGCAGTCCCCCAGGGCGGAGGTGGGGCTTGTAATTATTCACGTGAATGATTTCGAGGAAGGATCCGACTTGGATGCATCCGCCGTCCAACTTTCCCCGAATATCCATTCGTGATGGCCCAAATGACAATCCCTCTCACTGCCTTAGGGGTACTGATCCCGACGATGGCCATCGCCTGGGCCTATCAACGTCTTCGCAAGAACGCCGGAGTGGTCGATCTCATCTGGGCCGGGAGCTTGGGAGTGATGGCTGTGGCCTACGCGGCGCTCGGCGATGGCTGGGCTCCCAGGCGAATGCTGGTTGCGACACTTGCCGGGCTGTGGTCGGCGCGACTCACCTGGCACCTCTACCGGAGGGTGAGCGGCGAAGCCGAGGACGGCCGATACGCGATTCTGCGTGAGCGCTGGGGCGAGAAGTTCGAGTCCTGGATCTTCTGGTTCTTCCAGGCCCAGGCGTTCCTTGCGGTCTTGCTCTCGCTGACCTTCTTCGTGCTGTGTTTCTCCACGGAGGGAGGCTGGCGCCTGCAGGACGGCGCTGCGGTCCTCCTGTGGAGTCTGTCTCTCGGGGGCGAAACCCTCGCCGACCGTCAGCTGAGCGAGTGGCGGTCGAATCCCGCGAACCGGGGTCGGACCTGTAGCACGGGCCTTTGGGCGTACTCACGTCACCCGAACTACTTCTTCGAGTGGCTGCACTGGCTGTCTTATCCGGTGCTCGGAATAGGCCTTGAGTGGGGCTGGACCCTGTGGATGGTCCCGGCGCTGATGCTCTTCCTCGTGCTGAAGGTAACGGGCATCCCACCCACCGAAGAACAGTCTCTGCGAAGTCGCGGCGATGACTATCGCGCCTACCAGCGCACTACCAACGCATTTTTCCCAGGACCCCGCAAGGGCGCCGCACACCCACTGTCACGAATCCAATGAAAACTGTCCTTCGAATGGTGGAACGCGGCTACATCCCGAAGCCCTTCCTGCGGCGCGGCATTCGTCGTTTGCTTGACGACAGGCTGCGGGAACAACGCTCGATCTTCGAACCCGACCGCGACCAGGCTCTGGAGCGTTGGGTTGAACAGATGCGTTCAAGCGAGGTGGCTCCCGTTCCCGAGAAGGCGAACGAGCAGCACTATGAAGTGCCGGCGGCGTTCTTCGAGAGCGTGCTTGGGCCCCGGTTGAAGTACAGCAGCGGCTATTACCCGGACGATTCCTCCACGCTCGGAGAAGCAGAGGAGGCCATGCTCGCCTTGACCGCGCAACGGGCGATGCTCGTCAACGGCCAGGACGTGCTCGAACTCGGCTGCGGCTGGGGGTCCTTGACCCTCTGGATGGCCGAGAACTATCCGGCGAGCCGCATCGTGGCGATCTCGAATTCCGCTTCCCAGCGTCATCACATCATGACCCAGGCGGCACAGCGAGGGCTCGGCAACATCGAAGTCGTGACCTGCGACATGAACGAGTTCCGGGCGGAACGACGCTTCGACCGTGTCGTGTCGGTGGAGATGTTCGAGCACATGCGCAATTGGGAGGAGCTACTCACGCGTGTGAGCCAGTGGATGGCCCCCGGTGGACGCTTGTTCCTTCACGTCTTCGCCCATCAGCGCTACGCCTATCCTTTCGAGGTCCAGGACGACTCGGATTGGATGAGTGAGCACTTCTTTAGTGGTGGGATGATGCCCTGCCCCGACCTGGTCGACAGGCTCGACATGCCGCTCGAAGTAGAGGAACGCTGGGTGGTTTCCGGAACGCACTACGGACGGACTTCAGAGGATTGGTTGCGGAACATTGAGGAGCACCGAGAGGAAGTGCTCGAGATCTTTGCCAAGACCTACGGGGAGTCGGAAGCGATCCGCTGGTATCACCGCTGGCGCGTGTTCTTCCTCTCCTGTGCGGAGCTGTTCAACTTCGATGACGGGAAAGAGTGGTTCGTATCGCACATGCGATTGCGGGCGACTCCTCAGGAGGCGATGTGAACGCCCACGGGGATGCCGCCAGACCGCGCGCCACGGCATGGAAGAGCCTTGTGCGTTGGTTGGACTCCTGGGCCGAGGACGAGCGTGACGTGCTACGCGATCCCCACGAAATCGATTGGCTGCGTGTCGTTCCTTTCGGGGTCTTGCACCTCAGCTGTCTCCTGGTATTCGTCGTCGGCTGGAGCTGGACAGCAGTGGGCGTGGCGGTGGCCGCCTACGCCATTCGTATGTTCGCGATCACGGGCTTCTACCACCGTTATTTCTCGCACCGCAGCTTCCAAACTTCACGCCTTGTGCAGTTCGTCTTCGCGTTGGTGGGGATGACCGCGATCCAGCGCGGACCCATTTGGTGGGCCTCTCATCACCGTGCGCACCACCAGCATTCCGACCGCGCAGGGGACGTTCACTCCCCTGTCCGCGACGGGTTCTGGTGGAGCCACGTGGGTTGGATCCTTTGCCGAGGGAACTTTCGCCCGCGTCTCGAGCTGGTTCCGGACCTGACGCGCTTTCCCGAGCTGCGTTTTCTGGATCGCTTCGACATCCTTGTACCGCTGCTCTCTCTTGGAGGGTTCTACCTCTTGGGTGAGTCCGCCATGGCCCTTGGGTTGGAGACCACTGGAGGGCAGCTGGTTGTCTGGGGCTTTTGTCTCTCGACCATCTTTACTCATCACATGACGTTCTGCATCAATTCCGTGGCCCACCGGGTTGGCTCCAGGCGTTACGAGACGCAAGACGATAGCCGCAACAACTGGTTGCTCTCGCTCTTCACCTTCGGTGAGGGTTGGCACAACAATCACCACCGCTATCAGGGTTCCGTTCGGCAGGGATTTCGATGGTGGGAGATCGACTTCACCTACTACGTCCTGCGTGGTCTGGCACTCTTCGGCCTCGTGTGGCGTCTGAGCCCGGTGCCGGTCCGCATCATCGAAGAGGGGCGGAAGCTGTGAAGGTCTGCGTCATCGGAACTGGAATCTCGGGGCTCGTCGCAGCACGCGCCCTGCATCGCGAGCACGACTTGACCGTGTACGAGGCAGGAGATTGGATCGGTGGCCACACGAACACGGTGGATGTCCAGACGAGCGAGGGAACTCAAGCGGTTGACACTGGCTTCATTGTCTTCAACGAGTCGACCTACCCGCATTTCTGCAAATTGCTCCGGAAGCTCGACGTCCCCTCGCAAGAGAGCGAAATGAGCTTCTCTGTTCGCTGCGAAGGGACCGGGCTGGAATACAACGGCACCAATCTGAATGGATTGTTCGCCCAGCGCTTGAACCTACTGCGACCCTCCTTCTGGCGGATGACGAAGGACATCATGCGGTTTTACCGCGAGGCGCCCGCGATCCTGGAGCGACCGGATGACGAGACCACACTTGGTGAGTTCCTCGAGCGTGGACGTTACTCGCGAACGTTCGTCGAGAAGCACCTGATTCCGATGGGGGCCGCGGTCTGGTCAGCCACGCCCGAGACGATGCGTCGTTTTCCGATGCGTTTCCTGGTGCAGTTCTTCCACAACCATGGGTTCCTTCGCGTCTCGGATCGGCCGCAATGGCGTGTGATCAAGGGAGGTTCGCGTGAGTATGTGAAGCGCCTGGTCGCCCCGTTCCGCAGCCAGATTCACTTGAGTACACCGGTAACGGATGTGACTCGCACCGAACAAGGCGTGCGGGTAAGGACGAAACAGGGCGTCGAACGCCTGTTCGACCGTGTCGTCATGGCTACCCACGCGGACACGAGCCTGCGCCTGCTGAAAGACGCCACGGTCCTTGAGAGGGACATTCTCGGGGCTTTCCAGTTCCAGAGAAATGAGGCCGTGCTTCACACCGATCGGCGGTTCCTCCCTCGCAAGCGGAGGGCCTGGGCGAGCTGGAACTACCACGTGACAGAACCGGATACAGGGCTTCCGACCGTGACCTACTGGATGAACAGCCTGCAGGGGCTGGCCGGGCAAACCCCGTACCTCGTGACGCTCAACCGAACAGAGGAGATTGAAGAGAGTCAGGTGCTGCGCAAGTTCGTGTATCACCACCCGATTTTCTCGACGCAGACCGTTGAAGCTCAGCGACGTCATGCAGAGATCGACGGCGTGAACGGTGTCCACTTCTGTGGTGCCTACTGGCGTTACGGATTCCATGAGGATGGGGTGCAGAGTGCCCTGGCTACGCTCAAGAACTGGCGCGAGGGGGCAACCGTCTGATGCGTAGCACCCTCTACAGCGGATACGTCAGGCACGAGCGGCTCGTTCCGCGGCCGCACTCGTTTCGGAATGGCGTGCAACTGGCCTACTTGGATTTGGAGGAGATTCCGCAGCTCTTTCGCAGCCGCTGGCTTTGGTCGACGGAGCGACGCAACCTGGTCTCCTTTCGTCGCGCGGACTACCTCGGGTCTCCCAAGCAGCCGCTACGTGAAGCCGTGCTCGAGCGAGTCGAAGAGAAGCTTGGCCGCCGCCCAAGCGGGAATGTGGGCTTGCTGACGCAACTTCGCATGTGGGGCTACCTCTTCAATCCCGTCAGCTTTTACTTTTGCCATGACGAAGGCGGAGAGCTGGATGCCATCGTGGCGGAAATCACCAATACGCCCTGGGGAGAGCGGCACGCCTACGTCCTTGACGCTCGCGGAGGGCGCGAAGGGAAGGACCGCAACCGGATCCGGTTGAGCTTCAAGAAGGAGTTCCACGTTTCACCGTTCTTCGATCTCGACCAGGTCTACGAGTGGCGCTTCAGCGCGCCAGGTGAGCACCTGCAAGTCTCGATGACGAACGTCGAGAACGGTCGCCCCGTTTTCCATGCCGAGCTCGCCTGTGAGCGAAAACCGATGACCGGCAAGAACATGGCCACGGTTCTCTTGCGCTACCCGTTCCAACCGCTCCGGCTCCACCTGGCCATCTACTGGCAAGCGGCACGGCTCTATCTCAAACGAACTCCGTTCTTTACCCACCCGAAGAAAAGGCTTCCCGTCCAGGATGCTTCCATCTCATGAATATCGAAAGCCAAGACGCAAGCCTGCTGACGAGTCGTGCCTCCAATCCCACGCGGCCCACGCTCATC
>JBLIMI010000149.1:0-7721 GCA_047638655.1 Minisyncoccia bacterium
TCCTCGTGGTACGCAATCCAATCTCGCGAAATGGTGTAAGAGTAGGGCCCGGTCACTTGAACAATTTCCTCGAAGACCGAGGCGTAGGTTCGGTCCGAACCGGGAATCTGTGCTTGCGGGTCACCGTAGGGCGCCAAGCCCATGATGATGCCCTCGTCGCAGTGATGCCTCCACCCGAGGTAGAACGTGAGCGCTGAATAGAGAAGCCCAAGTGAGTCTGGGTAACGGTTGGAGCTATCCACCACTTCAATCTCACCACCACGGCCGACGCCCAGAAAACCGGCTTCCACTTCGCCCAAACCATCGAGGCTGATCAGCAGTGCATCATCAAAACCGCTGGGATAGTAAGTGCTTGCCAGGTGACAGAGGTGATGGCTGTTGAGGTGGATCGGACCGTCAAAGCCCGTCTCGGTCCTAATCCGCTGCTCCGTATCTAAGAAGTGTTCGATGCGTGCCGCATCCGCAACGACGTTGCGAATGCGTTCCGGGTCCTCCATGGCGGGGCGCAAATAAGTCTCACGGATGTACCGGTAAGGGTCCATGGTGAAAGCGATCGCGGAGAGGTCTTCAATCTCGATCCCGCCTTTCTTGAGGCAGTCCTGAATGGCGTTCTTAGGGAAGTCGCGGGAGTGCTTTTCACGTGTATAGCGCTCTTCCTCGCAGGCTGCGATCCACTTACCGTCCGTCATCAGGGCCGCCGATGTGTCGTGCCCTCCGTAGACTATGCCGAGAATGTGTGTGTGTTGGCTCACAGGGTCAAGTCCTTGTCGGTCAGCAAATTCTAAGAGGGTTGAAAGTGATACGAAGTCTCATGCTCGGTCCGCCGCTTGACCCGTTGTGTCCAGTTGATAGCGGTGCCACAGCCTGGGGTTGGCGCTGGCGTTGTCTTTGTGCCACTGGGTAGAGGGCAGCGTGCAAGGCTCGAGAGCTTTGCCAACGAGCGAGTCTGAGTACTCCATGTGGAATATCAACCGTTCTCCCTCATCCAGCATCTTGCCCTTGTGGAATCCTCTCGTATCCACCAACAGGAGTGTGCCCCGCTTGCCCGCAATTTCGAAAATGTCCTGGAGCGGGAAGTGTTCCGCAATATCAGAGTCCGGGATTCGGCCGTCGCGCCACAGGGCATCGGGCTTGTGGCGGTGCGAGCCGCGAACATAGCAATGCGGGCCATTTTTCTCGTCGATATCGGTCAGGTAGATCAACGCCTTCAGGAAGTTCAACCGGTTCATGTCGAAGTGGAAGAGTTGCGAGGCTAGGCTATCCGGCTCGTTGAACACGGCCTGACTCCAGAGCATGTGCGCATGGGTGAGAACGGGCTCGCAGCGCAAGTACTCACGGGCAACTGCGACCAGGGTCGGGTCGAAGGCCAACTCGGCCAGGGGCTGCTGACCTAGAATGACGTCATCGAGGATCGCGTGGCGCGTGGCCTGTGGGCCTTCGCCGCCATAGCGCTGCTCCTCGCCGAAGGTGCCCCCCGGCAAGAGCGGCCGCACGGGGTGTTGACGACCAAAGCCCTCGAGGTCGATGCACTCCTGCTCCGACAAGGCACTCGGGAAGACAGCAATCCCATCTCTGTCGAGTTGTTCGACAAGACCCTTCATGCCCTGTTCGTCTAGCGTCCCAAGCACGCCCGAGACGGGCATGGCTTGCTGCAGCGGGGGGTGCGCATGCCGCCGTGCGGCAGAGACCACATCACAGATACCGCCCGCGGTCATGGTGTACAGCTTGCGCTGGGCTGGATAAGTGCCGGGATCATTCGTCCCATTCACCGCAAAGTGAGCAAGGCCCTTTTCATAAGTCTGTAGCTCGTGCAGTAGGGGTTCTGGAAGGTCACTGGACTCCCGCGCGAGTCCATCGCGGACCAGTTGGTGCACCAGTTGTTCTTCTCTCTGAAGCTCCGGGGACCAGGCCGCTCGCTCTTGAATTGGTTGATCGACATGTTCCGTAGCCAGCGGCGCGGGAGCCGCTGCCTGGGAGGGAGCGTCCTTCATGAACATCTGGTCGAAGAGAGACATGACCTTGGCCACGGCATCGCGGTTGACGTGGCGGTTGTCAGGCTTCCAGCGTTCTTCACTGCAGTACATGACCGTCTCGAAGGAGGGGAAGTAGTGCACGTCCGGATGCCGATTGGCGAATTGTTCGGCAACGACCCTCATGGTGGCTTTGGAACTGCAATTGGCCGTGATCACGTGCTGCTCGGGGGAGCGGAAAGTGGCCAACAGGGGAACCGGTGAGACGCTGAGAATGAGCTGCACGCCAGGGTTGTGCTCCTTCCAGAGGCTCCACATGGTTTCCAGGTTCTCAAGGTTCTCTTCGATGGAGGGGGTTCGGTAGCGAACCAGCGCTGGCGACAACTGCCAGGGGCAACGGGCGAAGGCCGTTCCATCCGTGCGCAGTTCCCAGACTTCATTGAGCCCCAAGGTCATAACAAAGACTTCAGCTTCTTCAAAGACCTCGCGAGAGGCACGCAGGTGAGCCTTCCAGCTCTCCTGGTACTCTTCCTTGGTCGAATACTCCACCTGTTCGCGCCAGGGATCGCGATACACAACGCCGTCAGGCGTTGCATGCTCCCAGACCAGCGCCGGCTCGTTGCGTGCGCCAAAGGAGCGCTCCACAAGTTGACGCAAGCTGGGGACGTTGAAGATGATCCCCCAGTTGGCGCTTGCCATGTCCAGGCCGTTTTCGCCGCTCGGGTTTTTCTCCTTGATCAGGTAGTTGTAGCCCTCGCGCTGGAAACGAAATGAAATTTCGGAGGCGAAGCAACTCCCCGCGGAACCAATCTTGGTCGAACGGTCCACGAGGGGGATGCGCTTGGACCAAGGCAGTTGGTCGTAGACGGAGCTTGGGTTCTTGGGTTGTGTCGGCATCGGGAACCAGACGGATTCCGGGTTCTCCAATCCGGCTGTTTCATAGGCTCTCGCGCAATCGATGGTGGTTTGCAGGTTGGCGACGGCTCGTCTGTGCCATTCGACAACGCACTCGTCGTTGGGCGTTAGCTGAACCAACTCTGACAGGATTTGGACCACGCCATCGATGAAGCTCCCGTGGGTAGCGCTTGTGGCTGAGTCGACCATCAAGATGGGCACCATGTGCTCCAGCACTAGAGGCACCTCTTCGCAATCGAGCATGGCTCCGAGCAAGAGGCGCGCGATGCGTTCGTCCGTGACCGGTTGGCCAGGATTGGCCACGATCGGCAACTCTTGTTGACGGTCTTGGTTGCTGGCCGCGGCTAATTCACTCTTGTTTGACTGCATCATGGGGCTCGCTGTATTGCGTTTGGAAACCGCGCACACTCGCGCTCACTGGCTCGGGACAGGGACGAATCGGAAGGCTTTGTTCAGAACACGCTCACCAGCGATGTGGCCAAAGAGACTCGGGTCATCTTGGCGCTTGTCGAAAGCCAAGAAGAAACGATGTTCATGGAGCAGTCCCAGGTAGCGCAGGGTCTCCAGGTGCGTTTCTTGGGCGCTAAGATCCGCGATGATGATCAGGTCCACCGGGTCCTCTTCGAGCGCATCAAGGAAGCGCGCAGGAGCAAGCGGCGCCTGATCGGCCACTAGATGCGCAAAGGGATGAATGCGGTAGGCCACTTGAACGCCTTTCTCCACGAGAAATTGTTCGAGGATCCCGCCCTCGTCAGTTGCACCGTAAATTGCCACACGGCGGGGTTTGTTCTCTTCGATGAACTCGTCGATCGCTCTGCAACTCTCGTTAATGGCGTAGTCGTACAGAAAGCTGAGGCTCACCTCGACCTGAACTGGAGAGGGCGCCGGCGCAGGCAGAGGCGTTGAGCGAGGTTTGCGGGCGAAGAAGAAAGGCGACGTCTTGCGATAGGGGAGTTGCTTCATCCACTCCACATCCACTTCTTCGAAGTAGGTCAGCAACATCTGCTTGAAGATGCTCGGATCAGCGATCATGCGCACAAACCCGTGATTGGAAGTCACCGGCCACAGGCCACTTGCACTGTCAGGAGCGATGGCCAAGTTCGCATCACCAAGGGCGCCGGTAGAGCAACCCAGCCCGATGGCCAACACGCCATCCGGGGTCATGAGGGACCGGTAACGCTCCAACATCTCCATGGGGCGGACGCAGCGGTAGATGGCCCCAAAGTCGGTGACGAGATCGAATTGTTGGTTGGTCCTGAACCCCTCGATACGAATCTCCTCCAGACTCACCTCGGGGAATTGGCTCTTTCCGTATTCGATGCAGAATGGGTCCGGCTCCACACCAAAGGCCTCCAGCGAGGAGGACCGGGCCTTGAGCAAGTGCGAGAACAACCCTTCTGCACAGCCAACATCCAAGGCTTTGTGAATGCTTCCCAAGTCGCAATGCTTGAGGACCAAATCCACATAGCGCGAGAGTCGACAAGTGTCGAAGAGGGCGCGCATCCGTAGCCATTGCATGGCTCGCTCGCGCGAGTCCTCGTAGAAAGTCGTGCACTCCGGCTGGATTTCCTCGGCCTCGTTGATGGTTCGGCGCTGGATGAGGCCGCAATGGTTGCAGACGGCAGTGATGACCCGTTCAAACGCATGGGGCAGCACCACAAGCTGGTTCTGCTCGCAAAACCAACAACTGCGCACTAGGACGCTCCCCAGTTCCGGTCCGGCGAGCAAGGGCTCTTCAGCTAGGGTCGAGAATGTCATTGGGGCGATCGGGTGGCATTTGCTGGTGGAATTCGACTCGATGGTCGGGCATCGACAGCTTTCCAGCACTTCTTGAGAGGCGCGAATCCGGCTGTCCCAAATGCAAGCAAGCGGGGAGCGGGCCTTCACCGCTCCGGGTAACAAATTCAAAACACGGCCGCTGCGCTCTCTGCCCAAGGAATGGGTTGCCAAAGGCAGTCTTTTGGTCACAAGAGGGAGAAAGCTCCCATAGCGGCCGATCGGGATCCGTATCCCGTCACCTGGCTCGCGCTGAAACACTTCATCATTGGTATGGTTCCCCCCATGAATCGGATACTCCTCTTCTTAACTGTGGCCTTGGGCTTGTTCGCATCTCAAGCGACCGCCCAAATGGCCAAGGCTCACGGCAAGCTCTACACCCGCGTCGAAGCGGGAGCCATTGAGATTGCCGTTGTGATCGACATCGACCGGGACTACCACCTGTACCATCACGATCTGGGTGCGCCGGACGCGATTGGGAAACCGCTCAAGGCGACCTTGGCGGGGGATGTAGAGAGCTTTGAGGAGCTCGTTTGGCCCGAGCCCCACAAGTACATCCAGGCTGGACTTGGTGAAGACGGTGGCGACACCTTCATCCTCGGTCACGAAGATGAACTGGTGCTCTACGGCCGTGCTTCGCTTAAAGAAGGTGAAGACGAGGCGACGGTTACGATCAAGTTGTCGGGATTGACTTGCGAAGACGGAGGGGCCTGTTTCCCCTACGACGAGAAGCTCAAGTCTTCCGGTGTTGGCAAGAAGAGCGTTTGGGCGAACTATCCCTCCGGCGCCTGGGCCGTGCCGGAGACTGTCCTCGATGAAACTCCCGAACAGGAGAGCGCGCCTGCGACCAAGCCCCTGGGGCTCAGTGGTTTTGGCGCAGCGGCTGGCGCGAGTTCGTCAAGCTCCAACCGCGCACACGGCAAGCTCTACACCCGTGAAGCGAACGGCGCGTTGGAACTCGCCATTGTGATCGACATCGATGAGGGACTCCACCTTTACCACAAGGACCTCGGAGGCAAGAACGCCACTGGCAGACCACTTGTGGTGACGTTGGCTGGGAGCGGGGTCGAATTCGACGAACTCGCTTGGCCCGAGCCCCACCGTTCCGTTCAAGAGGACTACATCGATGGTGGAGAGACATACATCCTTGACCACCAGAAGCAGCTAACGATCTACGGAACCGGGCAAATCTCTGGAGGCGCGGACGTCTCCCAGGTGAGCGTAACCCTCAACGGCCAAACCTGTGAGGACAACGGAACCTGCTTTCTCTACAGCGAATCCCTTGCATCACTGGGCGCAGGACCCGCCGACGTTTGGGCGGGCATGGGTGCCCAAGCTAGCGCCGCGCTGCTTGAAGACCACAACGAAGACATGGCGATCGCTCCTTCAGAAGAAGGGGAAGAGAAGGAGGAGCAGAGCCTTTGGGCCCTGATCATCGCAGCCATTGGCGGCGGTATCTTCGCTCTGATGATGCCCTGCACGTATCCGATGATCCCGATCACGATCTCGTTCTTCACCAAGCAAGCAGAAGCCCGGGGCGGAAATGTGCTTCCTTTGGCTTTGATGTACGGCGCCGGCATCGTCTTGATCTTCATCGTGATCGGCTTGGCCGTGGGCCCGGTGATTTTGGAGTACGCGACGCATCCGGTCACAAACATAATCCTTGGTTCGATGTTCGTGCTCTTCTCCGCTGCCCTCTTTGGCGCGATCACGCTCAACCCACCCTCGTTCATGATGAACATGGCGGGTAAGGCGAGCATGACCGGTGGTTTGGCCGGAGTCTTCCTGATGGGCATGACCCTGGTCTTAACTTCGTTCACTTGCACCGCCCCATTCGTGGGGAGTTTGCTCTCGCTTGCTGCTGGCGACGGCGAAGGTGGATTGCTTCGCATGGCGATCGGCATGGGCGTTTTCGGCCTGACCATGGCCGTTCCCTTCACCATCCTCTCCTTGGTCCCCGGGAAAATACAGTCTTTGCCCTCGAGCGGGGAGTGGATGAACACACTCAAGATGAGCTTGGGATTCATCGAGTTAGCCGCAGCCCTCAAGTTCTTCTCGAACGCTGACCTTGTGTGGGGTTGGGGATTCTTGTCACGCGAACTGTTCCTGTTGTTGTGGGCACTTATCTTCTTCTTCGGCGCCATGTATCTCTTGGGCTGGATCAAGATCAAGGGCTACTCCACATCGGAAATCGGTCCGGGTCGCATGCTCGGCGCACTGGGCTTCTTGCTCTTCGGCGCTTACTGCTGGCAAGGCTCCAATGGCCACTCGATGGACAACATCATGACGGCCATCATTCCCCCTTACTCGTCAGCCCCTGTAGCGGCGGGCGGAGGTGGCGGAGCGCATGCTGGTGCCGGGGAGGTAGCCGCCAGTCGCAGCATGGTGGTCGATGATCACGAAGAAGCGAGACGTGTGGCGCTTCAGGAAGAGAAACTCGTCCTCATCAATTTCACTGGCTTCACATGAGCGGCTTGTCGCCAGATGGAACTGAAAGTGTTCCCTGCACCGGCGGTCGCCGGTGAGTTGATGAAAGTCGTCGAGTCCCGCATCCATAACGATGGTGGTAACCAGACGGAAGTTCGGGCCTGGCAAGTGGATCTGATCAAGACCCTCTCGACGCCCTCCTATGCGTTGATCGACCCCGCAACAGGCGAACTCCTTGCCCGTCACGAAGGCCCGGAGATGGACTCCGACACATTCGCCAAGTGGCTACGAGAAGCGCTAGCCGAGTGAAAGGCTTCTAAGCAAACCCAAGCCAGAGTCCGCCCTGGTAAACCACGAAGCTCGCAACCCAGGCCAGTCCGGTCATGTACACGAACATGAAAACGGGCCAGCGCCACTTGTGAGTTTCGCGGTAGACGGCGGCCAGCGTGCTCATGCACTGGCAGGCCAGAGCGAAGAAGATCATCAAGGAAAGACCGACCAGGGGTGTGTAGACCCGGGTTCCGTCGGGCCACGTTTGGGCGTGCAGCTTGTCTCGCAAGGGCACGGACTCCTCGTCCACATTGGCGCTGACGCCGTAGACGATGCCCATCGTGCTTACGAAGACTTCCCGTG
>JBLIMI010000150.1:0-7678 GCA_047638655.1 Minisyncoccia bacterium
TGTACGGCATGGGTCCCAATCGACTGGCCCGCGAAACGGGACTCAGCGTCCCCGAGGCAATCGAATTCATCGAGCGCTACTTCGAGTCCTTCCCGAGCGTGCGCTCCTGGATCGACCGCACCCTCGAGCGGGCCCGGGAAGTTGGCTACGTGGAGACTCTGGCGGGCCGCCGGCGGGCCACGCCTGATATCGAGAGTAAGAACTCTCGGATTCGCTCGGGAGCTGAGAACGCAGCCATCAACACCCCCATCCAGGGATCCGCCGCAGACATCATCAAGCGCGCCATGATCGATCTGGAAGCGCGCCTCGATGCCTCCAACTTGGCCTCGCGCATGCTGCTGCAAGTCCATGACGAGCTCGTGCTGGACGTTCCCGAGTCCGAAATCCCCGAAGCCAAGGAAATGCTGAAGGATTGCATGGAGAACGCCGCTGAACTGATAGTCCCGCTCAAGGTGGACTTTGGATGGGGCGACAATTGGTTGGAAGCCCACTAGAAATTTGAACGAATGCCCCAGGATTAGGGCCGAGGCGGGCTTGTCTCAGGCGGCCAGTGGGTTAGCCTGCATGTATCAAGAAGGGCCATTGACCTCCTCGGAGGCCCATCCACGACGAATCTAAGCTACCCAGATGGCCGAAAACCAGACCACCACAGGCATCGACCTCTTCTCAGTCGACAAAGAAGCCTGCATCGCCTGCGACGCCTGTTGCCAGGAGTTCCCTGAAGTCTTCTTCATGGACACCGACGACAAGGCCAACACGATCGCCGATCAGCAAGCGTCTCTCTACAACGCTCGCACCGTCGTGGATGTATGCCCCACGGACGCAATTCACTTCTCGGGCGAGGTGCCCGAGCCCGTGGATCTGGGCAAGCTTGAGGAAGTCGAGGGCTGGGAAGTCGAGTGGTCCAAGTGGCGCAGCGTGGCCGAGGACAAGATCGAGCGCGACCGCCGTTACGGGCGCGATTTCGAGATCACAGAAGGCGCCGGTTACGTCGTCTTCGAGGTCCGCTTGCCTCAAAAGTCTCCCAACGTGCGAGACCGTTATCGTTTCGGCATGCCGGAGATCATGCCGGAGTACGGCGCCCACGATTATCAGGCGGGACAGACTCTGCACATCACCGCTTGGGTCAAGGACCCTCAGATGCGCGCACTCGCCGGCACATCGAATTCCTTCCCGCAACAGTTCACCAAGAGCTTCGATCTTCCCGATGAGATTGTGGGCCGGGTCTCACGCTTTGATGCCCACGGCATCTTCCAGGTCGTGCTCTTCACCGACCCCGCCGCCCTCGAGGCTTGGGAATGGAAGGCTCACTTCATCACGGATCTCTGCACCTCTTGTGGAATCTGTGAACGGGTCTGCCCCACTAACGCCATCACGAGCGGCGACGAACGATTCCACATCGAGCCCGATCTCTGCATCAACTGCTCTGTGTGCGGCGTCTACTGCCCCTTCGACGCGATCAACGACAGCAACGAAGTCTTGGTGGGCAAGATCAAGCCCAAGCAGATTCCCAAGGCGGTTGTGCACGAAGAACTTTGCACCGGCTGTCGCTTCTGCGAGGACGTGTGCCCCTTCGATGCCATCGGCATGAAGATGGACCCCGACTCCTCCTTCAACTACATCGCCGAGATCTACGCCAAGAAGTGCACCTCTTGCAAGCTGTGCGAGCAGGTCTGCATCAAGGACGCCATCGAGGTCCCGCGTAACCACCAGTTCGCGGACATCGGCATGTCCTTCATGAGCTACCTAACGGACGAGCACTAACGCTTCGTCCCGGGCCGTCCGCGGCCCGGAAAAGTCTCAGGAAGGTGACTCGCCGTCTGAGCCGTCGAGGCCGCGCATGCGTTTGCGGCCCACCAATGTGGCGGGCATGACCACATCACGGCCAAATTTGCGCCGCAGCTTGTCCATTCCAGCGGTCACCCGTTCGAGTTGAGCCGTGGTCGCCATCCACTGACCGCGTCCGCTATTTTCCTCCTCGCCACCGAACATGGACGCCTGAATGGGTGCGCGCACGTCTTCCAGGCCGGAAACCTGGATGCCGATCAGCCTCAGCGGGCCCGGCTTGATCTTCTCCAGCAGTTCGCGCGCCACGGCATAGATGCGTGGCCCTAGGTTGGTGCTCGCGCTCAGCGTCTTGGTGCGCGTAACGGTCTTGAAGTCTGGGAAGCGTGCCTTGAGCGTGACAGTGCGCCCACGCAGTCCTTTGCCCCGCAGACCAAACGCGACCTCTTCGCAAAACTGCAACAGGAACACGCGCAACTCTTCGCGGTCGCTGATGTCCTCGGCGAAAGTGCGCTCGCAACCGTGGGACTTCTCTTCACGACGGGGAGTCACCCGGCGATCATCGATTCCGTGGGCGAGGTCGTGAATCCAAACACCACTGGCCCCGAACTCTCGCGTGACTTCATCCCGCGAGCGAGAGGCCAGATCTCCAACCGTGTGAATGCCAAGGGCGCTGAGGCGCTTGGCGGTACGCTCCCCCACGCCGAAGATCATCGAGACAGGCAAGGGATCCAGCACCGTGCGGACCTCATCGGGTTGGATCACGCGAAAGCCGTCGGGCTTGTCGAGGTCCGAAGCCAACTTGGCGAGGAACTTAGAGGGGGCGATTCCTACGGAAGCCACGAGACCGGTCTTGCGCAGGATGTCTCGCTTGATGGAACGACCGATCTCAACCACGTCTCCATGAAGCCGTTCGCAACCCGCCACATCGAGAAAGGCCTCGTCCAAGGAAAGCGGTTCCACCAGGGGCGTGTAACTCCGAAAGACCTCCATAATTTGGCGGGAGGCTTCCGTGTAGCGGTCAAAGTCAGGCGGTAGGAGCACCAGGTCCGGGCACAGACGGCGCGCCTGGGCCGTGGGCATGGCTGAATGCACCCCGGACTCGCGTGCCGCGTAACTGGCCGCAGAAATCACGCCCCGGCCGGACGCCGGGCCCCCGACGCAGACCGGCAATCCAGCCAGGGAAGGGTTGTCCCGGACCTCGACGGACGCATAGAAGGCGTCCATATCGACATGCAAAATGTGCAGAGAAGCGGTGCTCACAACCCCAAGATTGCCCTGGATCTACACAATCCGTCAACCGGGTGAGTGCCAGATACCTTGCAAGAGGGCTTCCGGGCCCTATCCTGCGGACCGTCCCTGCTTACAAGCCATGCGATTCCACCACGTCCACCTGGAGGCCTTCGGCCATGCTCTACCCTCGGAGGTCACCACTTCCGAGGAGCTGGAAGTGCGTCTGGCCCCCGTTTACGAAAAGCTGAACCTGTCCATGGGCCGGCTCGAGTTGATGAGCGGCATTAGCGAACGACGCTTTTGGCCCGAAGGCACGAGGCCCAGTGAGATCTCGATGCAGGCCGCAGAAGATGCACTCGCGCGCAGTGGTTTTGATCGCAGTCGCTTGGGCATGCTGATTCATTCGGCAGTCTGTCGGGACTTTCTCGAGCCCGCCACCGCTTCCGTTGTTCACGGTGCCTTGGGATTGCCGGAGACCTGCACGGCCTTTGACCTGTCCAACGCTTGCCTCGGCTTTGCGAATGCAATGGGCCTGGTAGCTGCAGCCATCGAAGCGGGCACCATCGAAGCGGGCTTGGTGGTGGCCGGCGAAGACGGGGGTCCGCTTGTTCGACAGACGATCCGCGCATTGCTCAATCACCCCAACGTGGGCCGCCAAGACGTGAAGCTGGCCTACGCTTCGCTCACCATCGCCTCCGGTGGAGCTGCCTGCTTGCTCACTCGCGATACGATCGCAACGACCGAACGTCAGTTCCTTGGAAGCGTCTCTCTTGCTGCCACCGAACACGTGGGCTTGTGCCGGGGCGATCACGTGCCCGGTGCTGCGGGACCCTTGATGGAGACGAATTCCGAAGCGTTGCTGCACGCGGGCAATGCCCTCGCCAAACGCACCTGGACGAAATTCCTTGAGGAGATGGAGTGGAACCAAGACGATGTCCAACGAGTGGTCACGCATCAGGTGGGTGCAGCCCACCGCAAGCTCTTGCTAGAGACCCTCGAGATCGATCCCGACATCGACTACCCCACCGTTGCACAACTCGGCAACATCGGTTCCGTGTCCTTGCCTCTGACGTTTGATCTGGCCAGCCGTGCGGGGCACATCGAGGACGGGCAAAACTGTGCCCTGCTAGGAATCGGGAGCGGCTTGCACTGCTCGATGCTCGGCGTCCGCAGCTGAGCCGACTGTTTCAGTACTGTCAGGATCAGGAAAGGCCTGCCCGGCACTGAGGAGGTTGATTCTGATGCGGGCGCGATGAAGCTGAATTCAGATCCAGGAAGATCAGCCTTTTCCCCCTTCTGAGTGGACGTCAGAGGGGCATTGTGGTCAATTCCCTGCCACCTCACCCAATTATCAGGAATACAAGATATTCCTGGAGCCCGAAATTAGCAGCTCTCGGGGGCACCGACCATGGCCAATCCCACCGACACCCACGAAATCGAGACCTTCGAAGGTCTCGACGAGCGCCTCGCCGAGCAGCTCCCGACCTTCGAGTTGTTCTTCAAGACCTTCGGGTTCAAGCGTATTCACGGACGCGTGTGGGGTCTGTTGGTGCTCGCTGGAGTTCCGCTCTCGAGCAAGGAAATCTCCAACGCTCTCGAGATGTCACAGGGGGCCACGTCGAGTTGTCTCAACGAACTCGCAGAGTGGGGCGCCATCCGCACGTCTTTTGATTCCGCTCAACGTTGCCATGTGCACTCGCCCGTAGGCAACACGCTCTCGATTGTGGCGACTGTATTCCGGCGCCGAGAACAAGTCGTGCTGGGGAAGTTGCGCACCAGCGTGCGCGGCACCCTTGAGTACGTGCGCAAACGATACGGGGAACGAGACCCGCGGGTGCTGACTCTGAAGTCCATCCTGTCCTCATGCGAAATCGCTGAAGCTGTCATGCAGCTGGTATTCAGCTCCGTGGAGCGTGCACTTGGGGACAGTCAGAGCCTGTTGTCAAAAGCGCTTGGCGCCGCCCTAAAAGTTGGCATCGCCGGACCCGCCAAGGTGCTCTCCTGGGCAGCGGATCCCATCGATCTGACAGACGAGAGCAGCAGGCTGGAAGACGTGGAGTTAAGTGACCCCTCCCCCACCATTGATTCACCCCCTTCCAGTTCGGAGGAGGAAACGCCCAATGTCTGAGCTCCCGCGCATCGTCATCACAGGCGTCGGCCTGACTAGCCCCAACGGCAACGACCTCGCGAGCTACCGCGCCAACCTGCTGGCCGGCAAGTCGGGGGTTAGCGACTACGAAATTCGCCACGTGGGCAAGACCCACGCCGGGATCTGCGACTTCGAAACCACCAGGTACCAGAAGCGCAAAGAGCTGCGACGCGGGACACGTGCGGGCTCTCTGGCCATCTATTGCGCCAATGAGGCCCTCGCCTCCGCTGGCCTGGAAACATCCCGCTACGGTGCCGAACGCATGGGCATATACGTCGGAATCACCGAGCACGGCAATGTCGAAACCGAAAACGAAGTCCACGCCCTGGCCCAGTACGACAACGACCTCTCGTTTTGGTCCCACCACCACAACCCGCGCACGGTGGCCAACAACCCCGCCGGAGAAGTCACCCTCAATCTAGGCCTGCACGGCCCGGCCTATTGCCTGGGAGGCGCCTGCGCCGCGGGCAACTTGGGCTTGATTCAGGGCATGCAAATGCTCCAGCTAGGCGAAGTGGACATGGCCTTCGGAGGAGGAGTCTCCGAGAGCATTCACACCTTTGGAATCTTCGCTAGCTTCATGTCCCAAGGCGCACTCGCAGTGCACAAGGACTCCGCCAAGGCCTCGCGCCCCTTTGACACGGATCGCAACGGAATCGTGGTCTCAGAAGGGGGCTGCCTGTACGTGCTTGAGCGTCTCGAAGATGCCCAGGCACGGGGCGCAACGATCCTCGCAGAAGTCGTCGGCCACGCCGTCAACTCGGATGCCACGGACTTTGTCTTGCCGCTAGCAGAACGTCAAAACCAGTGCATGCGCTTGGCCCTCAAGCGCGCCGGCATGGGCCCCGAAGACATCGACATCGTGAACACGCATGCCACCTCCACCAGCCAGGGCGACATTCAAGAGTGTCAGGCGGTGCGGGAAGTCTTCGGTGACTCCGATGGGACTCGCATCAACAACACCAAGAGCTACATCGGTCACACCATGGGCGCCGCCGGCGCCCTCGAGTTGGCCGGGAACTTGCCTTCCTTCCAGGATGGTGTGGTGCACCCCACCATCAACGTAGACAACCTCGACCCCGAGTGCGACATGCGGGGCCTGGTACTGAACACCCCCGTCGACGTGGGACGGGTGGACACCATTTTCAATCTTTCCTTCGGGATGCTCGGCATCAACTCCGCCGTCATCCTTCGCCGTTTCTAGACTTCCTTCAGGGACCCCAATCATGACTCGTGAAGAGATCAT
The DNA here is from genome assembly GCA_047638655.1 of Minisyncoccia bacterium. Lineage (GTDB taxonomy): Bacteria > Planctomycetota > UBA1135 > UBA1135 > JABACD01. The sequence goes on from JBLIMI010000150.1 coordinate 6,414, forward strand.
TCTCGCCGTTAAGGACATCATCGCCACCATCGCTCCTGATGAGGACCTTGATTGCCTAAACAACACTGACCCCTTGCGAGATCAAATCGAATTAGACTCGATGGACTTTCTCGATATTGTCATGGAGCTTCGCAAGCGCTACAGCGTGCAAGTTCCTGAAGCGGAGTATGGTGAATTGAACACCCTCGATGGTTGTGCCAACTACCTCATGCCCTTGCTCGAGGGCAAAGAGCTCAAGCCTGCGGGCGCTTAGGGAACACACGGGAGCGGTTCGCCGCTCCCGGCCCAAATTCGACCATGTCCATCCCCCGCTACGATACGATCATCATCGGTGCGGGCATGAGCGGCCTGGCCGCGGGTATCCGGCTTGCGCAATTCGATCAGCGCGTCCTGATTCTCGAGAAGCACTATCTATGGGGAGGACTCAATTCCTTCTACAAACGGGCCGGCCGTCGCTTCGACGTCGGCCTGCATGCATTGACGAACTACGTGCCCAAAGGCACCAAGGGCACGCCCCTGGCAAAGCTCTTGCGTCAATTGCGGTTGCGGCACGATGACTTGCAGTTGGCCCCGCAATCCTTCTCCGAGATCGCATTCCCTGACGCGCGGCTGCGCTTCAGCAATGACTTCGAACTCTTCCGGAGCGAAGTGCACGCTCTCTTTCCAGAGCAGATCCAGGAATTCGAGCGCCTGGTGCAGGTGGTGGACGAGTACGACGCATTCAATCCCCCGGACACAGAGATCGGTGCGCGTGAGGTCCTGGCTGGTATCTTGACCGAGCCACGCTTGGTGGAGATGTTGCTGTGCCCACTCTCGTTCTACGGAAGCGCCCGCGAAGGAGACGTGGACTGGTATCAGTTCGTGATTCTCTTCAAGAGTCTCTTTCAAGAAGGCTTCGCTCGTCCCGAAGGGGGAATCAAACCCTTGTTAGATTTGTTGACCGCTCGCTACAAAGAATTGGGCGGCGAGTTGCGTATGCGCGCTGGCGTGCAACGGATCGTGGAAGACCAGGGGCAATGCCTGGGCGTGCAACTCGAAGATGGCACGCAGCTCGAAGCAGATCGAGTGCTGTCCTCCGCAGGCTGGGCCGAGACCATGCGCCTCGCTGGGGACTCTCACTACAAGGCTCACGTGCGCGAATCCGAGATCGGCTCCCTCTCGTTCATCGAATCGATCTTCGTCATGAACCGCATGCCCGCCGACCTGGGGCACGAGGCGACCATCGTGTTCTTCAATGATTCGCCGCGCTTTGACTACCAGAGCCC
>JBLIMI010000151.1:0-7645 GCA_047638655.1 Minisyncoccia bacterium
TCCTGTGCCATGGTGGCGATACGGCTCAAGTCACGGGCGGCGTCCTCTGGTGCGCACTCACCCACTTGCCAGCGTGTCAATTCCAGCTCAAAGATCAGAGTGCGAAAGGGGAGTTCTTGTTCAGCAGCACTCATCTCCTTGCGCAGTTGTTCGCGCTTGGCTCGCTGGAATTCGATACCCGATTGCAGCAGGTGAAAATCAATTTGTCCCGCCGTGTCCAGCGCTTCATAATCGAGTTCGTCGAGTGCTTTGGCCCACAAGTTGTCCAGCGCTTCAAGTCGGTCCGTGCGAATGGGAGAACGTTGGAGGGAGTAAAAGGACTGCAAGGCGTTGCGGTCCGTGAAGTAGCGGGCCAACTGGTCTCGCATGTTGACCGGCGCACTTTGCAGCGAACTCGTGAGCGGTTGCACCTGTGGCGTGGCGAGGCAGGCGCCACCAAGTAGGAGGCCAAACCCGAACAGAACGTGGATAAACTGGCGATGCTTCATGGGAGAGTTGGGTTGGGCGTCTATGCTCCGGCCGTGATCGATCTACACGACCCTCCGGCACTGGCTGCCCATTGCACCGCCCATCGGGTGGATCCGCAACAGGGAGAGCGACTCGCCAGGTTGGTATTGCGTTATGGGGTGCGATTCGATGAGGCTGCGGGGAAGTTGCGCACTGCAGTGCCCTCTGCTTGGATGGAGCCATTGCGCCCGAGGGCCTTGCGCGTAGTGCAGACCCAGGACAGCCAGGCTGATGGGGCGACCAAGTGGCTCTTCGAGACGAAACGCGGCGAGCGCATCGAATCCGTTCTGCTGCGTATCGCATCTGGCCGACGAGCGCTCTGCCTCACGATCCAATCCTCGTGTCCAGTGGCTTGCCGTTTTTGTGCATCCGGTTTTCCGGGCAAGCCCAAGTCCCTGGAACTGGATTCTATGTTGGGGCAGGTGCTCCACGCCCGCCAGGTGTTGCGAGACGAAGGGGAAGAGTTGCGCAACTTGGTGTTCATGGGGATGGGAGAGCCGCTCTTGGAAGAGGAGCTTCTGCACCAAACCCTGCATTGCCTGCTCGACCCGCGGGGCTTTGCGTTCAACCCCGGGCACGTGATGGTCTCCAGCGTCGGCTTGCCAGAGGGGATGCTACGCCTAGCCGAAGCCTTTCCCAGCGTGCGCCAGGCCCTCAGCCTGCACAGCGCGCGTCAGGATGTTCGCGAGCGCCTGATCCCGGCGGCCAGCGCTCATCCCGTGGCTGAGCTGCAGCGTGTCGTGAGCGAACTGGGTGCGCGCACGGGCGAGCTGGTCCTGATCGAGTACATCTTGCTCGCGGGCGTGAATGATGGTCCCGAGGATGAGCAAGCGCTGTGCAGCTGGCTGAAAGGGCTGCCGGTCAAGCTCAACCTGATCCCCTTCAACATGCCCGGGGACGAGGGTGGAAGTGGTTCGATCGATGCGACCCTGCGACCCACCCCGCGACCTGAGCGCGAAGCCTTCGCCCGCCGCATGCGCGATTCGGGTGTACCGACGACCCTGCGCCACTCCCTCGGTCGTGACATCGGGGCGGCCTGCGGGCAGCTGGGGCGAAAATAGCCCGGGCTTGGACGCCCACTCTTCTGCGAAAGCACTATCACCTCGGGCGGGGAACGCGGAGAATCAGCGGCTTCAACAGCCGTGGCCAGGCGATTGCCGGCCCCATTCCTCCGAGAGCGACGTGACCGAATCCACCGACGATAAGCCGACCCACCGGGACTTCATCCGCACCTTCATCGCGGAGGACATCGCTGCTGGCATGAACGGCGGGACCGTGCACACGCGCTTTCCCCCGGAGCCCAGCGGATACCTACACATCGGGCATGCCAAGGCGATCGCGGTCAACTTCAGCATCGCCCAGGAGTTCGGCGGCAAGTGCAACTTGCGCTTCGACGACACCAATCCTGGCAAGGAAGACCCCGAGTTCGCGGATTCCATCGTGCGCGACATCAAGTGGCTCGGCTTCGATTGGGAGGACCGCTTGTTTCATGCCTCGGACTACTTCGAGGAGTTGTATCAGTTCGCGATTCAGCTGATTGAGAAAGGTGTCGCCTACGTAGACGATCAGACGGCGGAGGGGATGGCCGCGAACCGCGGGACGGCGACCTCGCCGGGAACGAACAGCCCTTTCCGTGATCGCTCAGCGGAAGAAAACCTCGACCTCTTCAAGCGCATGCGCGCTGGCGAGTTCGATGACGGGACACGGATTTTGCGCGCCAAGATCGACATGGGGTCCACCAACCTCAACATGCGCGATCCGGCCCTTTATCGCATTCGCAAAGTGCCTCATGACCGCCTGGGAGACGCCTGGCCGATTTATCCCATGTACGATTGGGCCCACGGGCTGTCGGACTCGCTGGAGGGTGTGACACACTCTCTCTGTAGTCTGGAGTTCGAAAATCACCGGCCGCTCTACGATTGGTTTCTCGATCAGCTCGGAGTCTTCCATCCCCGGCAGATCGAGTTTGCGCGCCTCAACATTTCGTTTCAGATCCTCTCCAAGCGCTACCTGATTCAGTTGGTGGAGGGGGGATACGTGGACGGTTGGGACGATCCGCGCATGATTACCATCGCTGGGCTTCGTCGTCGGGGCTACACCGCAGACTCGATCCGCGCTTTCCTGGCGGGCATTGGCGTGGCGAAGTTCAACAGCACGATCGAGTTCGTGTTGCTCGAGAACGCACTACGGGCTGAGTTGAACAAGACCGCGCCACGCGTGATGGGCGTGCTCGACCCGCTCAAGGTCGTGATCACGAACTACCCCGAGGGCCAGACGGAAGAGCTTGAGGCCATCAACAATCCCGAGGACGAATCCGCGGGGACGCGCATGGTGCCCTTCAGCCGCGAGATATTTATCGAGCGCGATGACTTCAAGGCGGACCCCCCCAAGAAGTTTTGGCGTCTCGCCCCGGGCAACGAGGTGCGTCTGCGTTACGCCTACTACATCACTTGCACGGGTTTCGTGACCGATCCCGAGAGCGGGGAGGTGCTCGAAGTGCACGCCACCTACGACCCCGAGACGCGCGGCGGCGATTCCGCCGACGGACGCAAGATCAAGGCCACCATGCACTGGGTCTCCGCCGAGCACGCTTTCGATGCGGAGGTTCGAGTTTTCGACCACCTGTTCATGAACCCCAACCCCATGGCCTTCCGCAAGGGCGGCAGCTTCAAGAACCACCTCAATCCCGACTCGAAGAAGGTGCTCATGAATTGCAAGCTAGAGCCTTCCTTGGAGCAAGCCAAGGTGGGGCAGACGTTCCAGTTCGAACGGCTGGGCTACTACACAGTGGACAGCGAAGACTCCAAGGACGGGCGCCCCGTGTTCAACCGCAGCGTGGCCTTGCGAGACTCCTGGTCCAAGATTCAGAAGCAGGCCAAGTAGCGGCCTGCTTCCGAACGGGCCGCTCTACTGGCAATAGGTCACAGCTAGGCCGTCGGACAGTCCGCTTCCGAAGCCCGACAGGTCCTGGGGGTCGCGGAACCAGATCTGATAGAACTCGGCAGTGCCGGCCATTTCGCCTGAGAGGTCCACGTCCCAAACCGCGCTTCCCATGGCGTCCGTGGTGAGCACGGAGCCGCGGGTCAATGGGGTTTGCACACAGAGCGTGCCGCCTTGCAGGGGAGCCGACGCGGAGCCAGGGCCCCAGAAAACCAGAGCGTTCTTGTTGGGCACAGCGGATTCGACCGTGACTTGGAAGTTGCCAGAACTGACGCTCGGAACCCCTAGGTGGGAGATGCTCGGCAGCGTGAAGAGCGAGGTCAACTTGGCGCTGCAGTACTTGGTGGGAGCGAGACAGTTGATTCCTTCGGTGATGCCGCTGACCACCAAGGCATAGTCCACATCAAGGGCGCCCGTCTCCACGTGACCGTCTTGGTTGATCTCGTCCGCGATGACTTCCACGACCCAGAAGCCGGGTTGAGCCGCTTGCACGAAGACGTTTTCGATCACGTCCGTGGTGTTGGAGTTTCCACCCGCGGAGGACCAGTTGTTGGCCTTGAGGCCGCGGTTGCCCCAATATGTCGTGCCGAGCGGATCGGTCACGCGCAGACTGAGGTCGTTGATGCGATGCTTGCTAGCGGAAGTGGTGCCAGCAGGGTCGCTGTACACCAGGGTAGCCTTGAAGTCCGCAAAGCCCGCAGGAACGATCAATTGGTAGCCACGGGACATGCCCTCCAGCAGCAAGTCCTCCTCATTGACCACAAGCATGGAGTCCTTGTTGTCATGCAACGTGCTCACGTCCGGCAGGCCCCAGCCTTGGTGCACCCGGGCCTTGTCGTGGCTCGTTCCGCTGAAGGTGTACTGGGTGGCTGACTTCACGAGCAGGGCTCGCACCGTGGGGGACTTGGCACGCCGCTCAAAAACGGTCGAGCCAACAGGCGTATTGCCGAACAAACCCTGGGACCACATTTGCTGCACGAGGCCCACAAAGCCAGCGGTGCAGGGTGTGGAAGCGCTCGTGCCACCGAAGTTTCCGGTGTACGAAGTGTCGTTGGTGTTGGAGGGGGCCAAGATGGAGTCGTACCAGAAGCACAGGTCGGGTTTGACACGGCCGTCCGCAGCGGGGCCGATGCTGCCCGATCCACCCCAGTTGTCGTCCGCCAAAGTCGCGGTGTTCAAATGGCGGACGGCGCCCACGGAGATGATGTTCTTGGCCCAGGCCTGGGGCCTCGAGGATTGGTTGCCGGTGTTGCTTTGGGACTGCAGGATCGTGATGTCCATGTCGAACAGGATCTGGTCCATCTGGTTCGATGTCGAGTTGTACGCCGTGGTCAACGATCCTCCCCAGCTATTGGACTGGAAGACCGCAAAGTAAGGGGCTTGCAGCAACTGCGCCGTGTGGTTGTAGCGGTTGGAGAGGAAGCTGTAGTCGGCGAAGATTCCCTGAGCGCTGGGCAAGACACCGCGACCGGTTGCGTTGCCCGTGCCGTCGCCAAAGACCAGGCCCGTGGTGCTGGTTCCGTGACCCGTGTCACCGGAGTGATTGCCGTGCAGCAGCAGAGCGTCATGTTGAAAAGATGCGTGGCTGTCGCGCACGTTGCCGTCCACCACTTCGCCGCGTACGCCCTGGCCCGTAAATCCCTCGATGGTCTCGAGGGCATTGGCGCCGCCCACGTTGCGCACCTTGTTCACGTCCTCTTCCGGTGCCGACCAGCGGTCGATGAAGAGCACTTCGTCGAAGGCGGCAGCTTGCACCAATTGTTCTGGTGTGAGCAGCGCCTCGAGTCGTGAACCATCCGGGATTTGAGCCAGCAGCGGGGCGCCGAGCACCGACAGCTTGGCGGCCAGCCGGGCTTTCATAGCTGGGCCACTCTCAAAGACCTGCAAGTAGCAGTGGGTCGCGTCGCTCAACTCGCCGTTCGCAAGCCCATCCAGTAATTCCTGTTCGAGGCGGTAGGTGGCTTCGTAGGGCCCCACCCAACGCACGAAGGAAAGGGCTGCGACCTCGGCTGCAAGCTCCGAGTTCATTTGCACGATGCGCGTGTGGTTTGGGATGAACTGGCGCACAACCGCGCCCATTCGTGCGAGTTCGTCGCGAAACTCCTGTACGGGCGGACAGACAAACTGCACCAGATGCAGGTCGCCCGCGGGGGACAGGGCTGTGTTCTCAAAGGCGAGGTGTCCGTGCGCAGGATCGAAGATTCCGCGCTTCATGTGAATCTGGTAATCGGTCTCGCGCACGCGAGCGAATCCCCTGGAGGCTCGCTGAACGATGTAGTGGGGGACTCGTACTCCGGACTGCACCTCCTCCCAGAGCGCGACGAAGCCATCGCCAGCGGGAAAGTCGACGCGCTCAAGGTTCTCGATCTGATGGGGCGTGCGGTGAAAGATCTCACCTCCAACGGTGCTCAGCAGAAATTGGCCGGCCTCCTGGCTGGTCACCAGTTGCGAGGCCGCCTCCATGGGCAAAGACGAGTCCTGGGGGCAGGGGAGCGCGAGCAGCGCGAGCAGAGTCGGTGTCAGCAGCATGGGAAGCTTCGAATAGGTGCAGCAGGGGGGGGCGGGCACGATGGGGCCATGAATGGACTCAGATTGTATCGCCTGGCTCCGGAATGGGTGGCCGGCGCGCCAGCACTGGGGCGCCTAAATGGCTCAACTGAGCTTGGCCCCGAGGGGCACGTTTCCATCCGGTGTGCAGAGCACGACTGCGCCATTCTCGTCGTGGAATCCCGTCACAAGGCACTCGGACATCAGGGAGCCGATTTGCTTCTTCGGAAAGTTCAGCACGCAAACCACCAAACGGCCTACAAGTTCCTGTGGCTGGTAGTGATCTGTGATCTGCGCGCTGGACTTGCGAGTGCCTAGTTCCGGGCCAAAATCGACCTGTAGAACGTAGGCGGGGTTGCGAGCTTCCGGGAAAGTCTCCGCCGAGAGCACTCGACCAACCCGGATCTCGACTTTCTGAAAGTCATTCCAGCCGATCGTCTCCATGGCGGCGATCCTCTACGCGTAAATGCCCCGCACGCGATCTGCAGCGGCCACACGCTGTACGGAGAGCATGTTGGCGGCCATGCGCAGGCGCACGTTCTGGGTGTCGGTGATGGTCGTGCAGTTGTTCCAAGCTTCCGTCATGAAGCGCCGCAAGCGCTTGTTGATCACCGGATGAATCCAGGAGTAACCCATGCGGTTTTGCACCCATTCGAAGTAGCTAATGACCACTCCGCCACCGTTGGCGAGGATGTCCGGAACCACGGGGATGCCGTTGCCGTGGATGATTTGGTCCGCCTTGCTCGAGACAGGGCCGTGGGCACCTTCGAGCACCAACTTGGCGCGCACGTGGTGGGCGTTGCGCGAGTGCAAAGCGTTGGCGACGGCGCAGGGAATCAGCACATCGCAGTCCGCGCCCAAGAGGTCGCGATTGGTTCCGTGGTCGCAGGGGCCGGTGTACTCGTCCAGGGGGCCACAATCCGAACGCCATTGAAGGACGCTGGGAATGTCGAGGCCGTTCTTGGAGAGCAGGGAGCCGGAAACATCCGAGATCGCGACGATCTGGTGCCCGTCGGCATGCAGCAGCCGGGCCAGGTTACCGCCCACGGTGCCCGCCCCTTGAATCGCGATCTTGAGAGGCTGACTGGAGAGCTTGTAGCGCTCCGTGGCCAGCCGCAATATGACGCGAAGGCCTTGGGCCACAGCGTCTTCGTGACCGAGGGTGCCGCCCATGGAGGTGGGCTTGCCGGTCACCGCGGCGTTGCAGGTCACCCGAGCGTGGTTCGAGACGGTGTCGACGATCCAGGCCATGATGCGCTCGTCTGCCTGCACGTCCGGGGTGAAGACGTCCCGATCAGCACCGATGTCTGCGGAGAGACTGGCGGTGTAGCGGCGCACGGCGCGTTCAAGCTCGCCTGCGGAGTGACGCGGGGCGTTGATGCGGATGCCTCCGGCGGAGCCGCCAAAAGGAATGTTGAGAACGGCGCACTTCCAGGTCATCCAGGCGGCCAGGGCCCGCAATTCGTCGACCTTCAGGCCTTTCTCAAGGCGCAGGGGCCCGAGGAAGGGACCTAGGCCCGCGTTGTGCTGGATGCGGTAGCCATCGAAGACAGCGGTCGACCCGTTATCGAGCTTGACGGGAACCGAAACGGAGATCTCGCGATCCGGCTTGCGCAAGATGGCGTAGACGTCGCGTTCGATGCCAAGCTCG
>JBLIMI010000152.1:0-7643 GCA_047638655.1 Minisyncoccia bacterium
CCTGTCCCAGCGACACGGATTCCGCTGCACCGTGCTTTTCTCCACGGACAAGGAGAACGGCGAGATCAACCCAGAAGAGCAGACTTACATCCCCGGTATCGAAGTCCTCGACGACGCGGACATGATGGTTTGCTTCCTGCGTTTTCGTGAGTTGCCCGATGAGGACATGGCGCACTTTGTGAACTACGTCGAGTCCGGTAAGCCGATTCTTGGCTTGCGCACCGCGACCCACGCTTTCGACTATCGCCGTGACAAACAAAGTCCACACGTCCGCTACTCGTGGAATAGCGGCGCCTGGGTCGGGGGCTTCGGCCGACAAGTTCTTGGAGACACCTGGATATCACACCACGGCCACCATGGGCAGGAGAGCACACGCGGTGTTGTGGAAGACGGCAATGCCGCGCACCCGGTGCTGCGCGGCGTAAGTGATGTTTGGGGACCCACGGACGTCTATGGGATACGCAATTTACCCGCAAGTGCCACCGTGCTTCTGCGAGGACAAGTCCTGCAAGGCATGCAGCCCGACAGCGCGGTCCTCGAGGGCGCCAAGAACCAACCCATGATGCCCATCGCTTGGGCCAGAGAGCTTCCCGCCGCAAACGGTTCGACTCAGCGTATCGTCTGTTCCACCATAGGAGCTTCGACGGATTGCGAGAGCGAGGACCTGCGCCGATTGTTTGTGAATGCCTGTTACTGGGGCGTCGGTTTGGAAGATCAGATCACTGCGACCAGCAACGTCGACGTGGTGGGGGAGTACCATCCCACCGCTTTCGGATTCGGCGGGTACACCAAGGGTGTGCGTGCCTACGACCACGCGCGCTAGTGATTAGGTGGAGCTTGCCGGGCCTCACCGGCTTGGCTCTTCTGCTTTTAGGGCCCCGGTCGAAGCCACGGGTGGTGACCTAGGGCCTAGATCCTGCCTTTGCGATAGCTGTACTGAGCGGACAGAAGTCCTCATGTACCGGACCTGCATGCAAGATCGCGGTGGCCCAGAGTGCGAACACACGGCTGCGCAGGCCGGAGTTCGGCCTGAACTCGATGGTCGTAAGCCACTTCGGGTGACTTCTAGGCGCAGAAGGACTCAGTTCGTTGGTATCGAATTGCGGGAGCTGGAGTTTTTTCCTGGCGTCTGTTCAATGTAGCTGCTCGAAGGTACTCAACCACTGCTTCGCGAGATGGTTGTAAGGGCTGTCCGCGTTCTTCTTCAGAAACTTGCGCAAGCCCTTCGAGTAGTCCTTCTCCCGTTTCTCGGCCGATACGGGAAAGAGGGCCGGCCTCTTTCGCATCAACTCGAGCCAAAGTTCGGCTCGCTCCAGGAAGAGCCCCTGGTCTGCATCCTTCTCGGCTGCAGCCCAAATTGCTTTGACCTGCTTGGCAACAGAAGACTTTTCAAGGCGCTCCTCGAGCAGTTGATTGACTTGAAGGGCGCGAATCCCGTCCCGTTCGGAGAGTGCGTGACTTAGGTCTTCGACCAGGAACTTGGTCAGCACATCGATGCGGTCTACCAGGTACTCGGCGTCGGCGAGCAGAGTCGTGTCCCCCTTCCCGGTCTTTTGTTTTTTAGCCAATAGAGCCGCTGTCCTGCGCGAATTGGACCATTTGCCCTTGTAGAAGTCCGCGCAGGCTCGGCCCAGTTCGGGGTGAAGCGTACGATCCAGATGCAAGCCAGGTGCCTCGTTGAGTGCCTGTTCGACGGCTTCGATGAATTCGTCTTGTTTGGTACTCGGGTCCCCGTGCCAGACCAAATTTCCATTGCGACCGATGACAAACATGTGAGTGATCGAGTTGTGCTCGACATCGACATAGGGATTGTTGCTACCCAGAGGAGCCTCCATGGCGACCGCATGGGAGAGTTCGGCTTGCTTGAGCACGCGCTTGGTTTCTTCCGTCTCGGCGGGCGTGGTGACGGAAAGGACACGCAGACCACGATCCAGATTGGCTCCCTCGAGCGCCACAGCCAGCGGGATCCCAACGCGCAGGCAGGAGCTACAATTCCAGGCAAAAGTGTGGATGATGACGACATCTCCACGCAGTGCCTGGAGGGTGCTGCCCTTACGGGTGCCCCGTTGAATCCAATGGTGAAAGCCTGGCTCCGGGGCTTGCGCACCCACTTGTGGGCCGTGGTTGCCAACAGTCGGTGTCGGGGAGAAGTAGGGCGAGAGCGCCAAGAACAGAACAGCGAATTTGGGCATGGGCAGCTAGGTTGAGTCGGGCCAGCATCATCCGTGGATGCTGCTGGCTTGGGTTTTGGGAGCTGGGGCTGCGCGGTGCCTCATTGCTAGACGGGCTAGCGTTTGTTGTTTCTGGAGCTTACAGAGGCTTTGCGGCTGTACTCCGGAAGCGGGGCGAGGTCCCCGTTGCATGGCAACTCAGTGCCCGAGTCACCTAAGAAGGGCATGCTGGCGCAGTGAAGGATCGGGCAGGGAGTGGGCTATCAACTGTTGTGGCATCTCTGTTACCTAGTGGAGACACGCTGAGCCGCACTCTGCGCTACCTTGTCGCTATGAAGATGCACCCATCAATGACGTTACTCCTGTTCTTGCTTGTCGCCCTTGGCACGAGCGCCAACGCGCGGACCCAGAATTCATCCGCCGAACAGCAGCCCATGGGGCCACCTGTGGCCCATCCTGTAATGGGTATTGATCCCTACTTCACACCGACGGGTGCTAAGTCGAGCCCCTACATGCCGCGGGTGATCGTGCGCGATATTCGAGAGGATCGCGCGGGGAAGATCTGGTTCGCTACGTTTGGTGGACCAATTTGCTACGATGGCAAGACCTTCATGAACCAGGGAGTAGAAGTGGGCCTGGCTAACAGACGCATCTTCTCATTGTTGGAAGACCGTTCGGGGGCGCTTTGGGTTGGCTCCATCACCGGCGGTGCGTCTCGCTATGACGGCAAGTCAGTAACGAACTTCACAGAGAGCGACGGCTTGGCCAGCAACGACATCCATTGGATTTTTGAGGACCGTGATGGAGGGATCTGGTTCGGCACCACGGCTGGGCTCAGTTGTTACGACGGCAAATCACTGACCAATTTCAGCACCAAAGACGGGCTCCTGCACGATTCGGTGTACAGCATTGCGCAAGATGCGTCAGGGCAACTTTGGTTTGGTACTCAGGGTGGGGTTTGCTCCTACGACGGCAAATCGTTTTCCAACCTCGCGGACCAAGTTGGAAGGTCCTTCGTGAACATTCGCACGATGGTGGTGGACCCGTCGGGGAGCCTGTGGTTCGGGGGTCAGGAGGGTGCCTTTCGTTATGACGGCAAGACTCTGACGACCTTTACTGCCAAAGACGGGCTGCTGGATGACTTCGTGGGTTCGATGATCGTTGATCAAACTGGAGCCCTTTGGTTTGGCCATCCCGGGGGCTTTCCTAACTTTCAGGGAGGCGGCGCAAGCCGCTTTGACGGCGAGTCCTTCGAGCAGTTCACGCAAGAGGATGGGCTCAGCATCGCCACGGTCTATTGCATGTGCGAAGACAAAGCGGGCAACATTTGGTTCGGCAGCGCCGGCGATGGTGTGTGTCGCTACGACGGCAAGGTCTTTACCGATCTCTCCGCAAGCATCCTTACGGATACAAGCGTGGGCGAGGGGAACTCAAAGAGCCAGAGCGGGCGACGCTAGGACTCCAGTTCCGACGGCATACTGTTGGTGTCAAAAGCCGGCCTGGGGTTTCACTTCTTGCGAGAACGACAAGCGATCTGGTTTTCTTGCAGCAGGCGTGTGCGCTACTCACCCTGCATGCTCTCGATCCATGCAGTTAACAAGGCCACTGCACTGTCATCCACGACATTGGTGCCGATCGGAGGCATGCGACCGGCTCCTGTCGTCTTGATACGGTGCACCAGCAACGACCGGGCGGCTGCGCCAGGAGCAAGGATCAAAGCGCTCTGAATCCCGAGGTCTCCTTGGCTGGGAGACTGATTCACCAGGCCTGTGTTGGCCAAGGGCGTTTGGTAGCGCAGGTCAATGCTGGCATTGCCAGGCCCGTTCGGTTGATGGCACATGGCGCAATTGACGTCGAGCCACACGCGCGAGCGTTCAGCGAGGGGGGCTTGATCGCTCTCTGGATCCACAAAGCGCGGAGCCTGGTCGGCCTTGAAGCCTGGGGGGAGTCTGAGGTGCCCAGCATCGGCGAGTGCCGTGAGTTGATTGATGCCGTTCGCCAGCTCAAGGTTGAGCTGTGCTGCACGCAAGCCCAGAGGAAACCCAGTGGCATCCACGTGGCAAGTGGCGCACTCAGAGGAGGAAGGTGCGTGCCAACTCTGCACGTCACTGCGAGTCCAAAGTTCGAATTGCAGTCCATCCGGCGTGAGCGCGGCATCGCTGCCCTGACCACTGTAGTTATCGCCAACGTAGGTGGCCGCTTCCCAGCCCTCGGAGGTTCGCTTGATGAGGCGTGTTTCCAGGTCTTTCATCCCGCGACCGTGCTGGCCGCGGAAGTGTTTGATGAGCGTGGCCCCGACAGGAACATCGAAGGCGCCATCTGCGCGGTACGTCATGGCGCTGCCCTCGGGAAGTTCGACCCAGCGCCCCTTTTCGGCACGGTCGGACCAGAAGGGAGCGTTCACTTCGTAGGGAATCAGGTGTTTGGCCGGTTGTGCGCGGCCGTCTTCATAGTGGAACAAACCTGTGGCCGAAAGCGTTTCGGGCCAGTCGGAGAAACTGTTCATGGGGCCATCGGAGGGGACGACGCGATAGATCCCGCCATCGAAGCTGCACAGTAACAGTTCGCCCTCGTCATCCTCGCCGAAGGAGGCAATGCTGCGTCCACTACGGCATACGAAGTCTGTTTGGTATCCGCCGCCAGCGGTAGGGGTAACGCGCCAAATGTTGCCCGAGGCATAGTCGCCATAGAAATAGGCGCCTTGCAGAGCGGGGTAGCGCTGCCCGCGGTAGACCGCGCCTCCGGTGATAGAGATGCCTTCGGTTCGGCCGTAGGTCGAGACGGGGTCGATGGCCGGTTCGAGCGTCAGTTCTGCATTGGCATCGAAGACTCGCGTCGCCTCAAAACGACGCCAACCGTAGTTGCCTCCGTATTCCACAACGTCGACTTCCTCCAACAAGTCTTGTCCAACGTCGCCCGCCCAAAGTTGTCCCGTTTTGCGATCGAAAGAGAAGCGCCATACGTTGCGAAATCCGAAGGCGTAGATTTCTTCAAGCGCACTTTCCGGATCGCCAGCGAACGGGTTGTCCTCGGGGATTCCGTATGGCACTCCTCCCGCAGGGTTGTCCACGTCGATGCGCAGAATGCTACCGAGCCAGGTGAGCAAGTTTTGGCCATTGGCGTGGGGATCGTTTGCAGCGCCGCCGTCCCCGAAGGAGATGTACAGGTAGCCTTCGGGGCCAAAGGCCACGGTTCCGCCATTGTGATTGCGATAGGGCTGGGGCTGGCGCAGTAGTATCTCTTCGCTGCTTGGGTCCAAGCGCTGGTCGTCACCTTCCATCAGGCTAAAGCGCGAAAGGATGCCCATGGCCTCGGGCCCCGCAGCGGAGTAGTGCACGAAGACCTGGCCATTGCTGGAGAACTTCGGATGAAACGCAAAGCCGATTAGACCCTCTTCGTTACCTGCGCGACTGACGCGCTCCGTGATGTCCAAGAACACTCCCGCGGAACCAGGCTCTTCTCCGCGAGCCACCACGCGCACGATACCGGCTTGCTCTACCACGAATAGCCTGCCGCTCCCGTCGTCAGCCCCAGTGACATGCACCGGTCGATCGAATCGGAGTCGCGGGTAGACCCGTTCCAGAGAGACACCATCCGCCACCGGGTTCGAGTGCGGGGCGGGCAGTGATGGTTCACTTGCTCGAATTGTGGAGCAGAAGCAAACAGCGGCAAGGCCAAAGAATCGAAGCATAGTGGGCGGAGAGGGCAAGAATTGAGATCCTGCGCAAAAGCGGCCGAGGGTCTGGTGTCGAGCCTGCAGTAGAGCGCATTCAGGCTGGCGGATCTTCCCCCAAGAAGCAGCAGCGGCTTGGATTCCCCGGTAGACCGCCACAATTGGGTGGAGCAGCTTGAGACTTCAAGCTGATTGGGGCTTGGTCTAAGATGCACTGATGAACAACAGATGGCTAGCCCCCCTCTTTTCCCTCGTCCTGCTCGGGATGTGGTCCAATCCTGCAAAAAGACCTTTGGTGAAGGGGAGCGAGCGACCGAACTTGCTCCTGATCGTAACTGACGATCAACCCCACGATGCCATGGGCTGTGCGGGACATGAAATCCTGCGTACTCCGAACATGGATGCATTGGCCGCGCGTGGCACTCGCTTCACCCATGCGTTTGTTACCACGCCAATCTGTGCAGCGAGCCGAGCCAGCATCTTTAGCGGCCGCTATGAACGTTCCCATGGCTATACCTTTGGCCAGCCTGCTTTGGCGGAAGAGATCGTTCGCACGAGCTATCCAGCTCTGTTGCGTCGCTCCGGCTACCGTGTGGGATTCGTAGGCAAGTTAGGTGTCAAGATTAGCAAGCAGGGGCGAGAGGAGATGTTCGAGTCAAACTCGCCAGGTACGTCTCCCTACTTTCGAAAACGCTCAGCGGATTCACCAAAGGAAGGGGATAGCTCTCCGGCGAGGCATCTGACCGAGCGCAATGCCGACCGAGCGATTGAATTTCTCCGTGTGAAGGACGAGCGGCCTTTCTGTCTGTCGCTCTCGTTCAATGCGCCGCATGCGGAGGACGGCAACCCTGATCAGTATGTTTGGCCCGAGAGCTGCAATGAGCACTACCTCGATGCGGAGATTCCGCCGCCGCTGAATTCCGACCCGGGCACTGTCGAGAACCTCCCAGGGTTCCTTCAAAATGGGCTCAATCGCGAGCGCTGGAAGTGGCGCTTCGACACTCCCGAGAAGCATGCGCGAATGGTCAAGGGGTACTACCGCATGCTGAGCGGTGTGGACCTTGCCATCGGGCGTTTGCTTGCGGCGCTCGAGGAGCAGGGCTTGAGCGAAGACACGGTCATCTTCTTCATTGGCGACAATGGCTACTTCTTGGGTGAGCGCGGCTTTGCTGGGAAATGGACCATGCACGATCGTTCGACCCGCGTGCCCTTAATCCTGCTCGACCCACGGCGGGAGGCCGCTCAGCGTGGCGTGCTGAGTGACGCCTTTGCCCTCAATGTGGACATCGCTCCCACGTTGCTGGAGCTAGCAGGTGTGGAGGTTCCCGCCGCGATGCAGGGGCGCTCGCTATACGGGCTGGCTCAGGCGCCAGAGGAAGACCGAAGGGTGGAGGTCTTCACCGAGCACCTTTGGGATTTCGACCGCATTCCGCGCACCGAGGGTTTGCGCACGCGGAAGTGGAAGTACATTCGCTACCTCGACCATCCTGAGTACGAAGAACTGTACGACATCGAGTTAGATCCCAATGAGGAACGCAATTTGGCTAGCGACAAGACGCTGTCCGGCCAACTCGAAGAGTTGAGAGCGCGCTGTACCCGAGCAGCCAATCAGGCCCGCGGCTGATCTCCCGAACTGGAAGATCGGAGCGGCACGATCATTGGCGCCGCTTATCGGCCCACTTCGAGCTAGAGTTCAACGCACAGCATTTCGCTTTGGCTGCGCATGATGAGTTTGCCAGCGGAATAGGCCATCGGCGCCCAGAGTTGGTGGTCTCGGTCATCCTCAATGCCAAAGATGT
>JBLIMI010000153.1:0-7634 GCA_047638655.1 Minisyncoccia bacterium
GGAGTTTGCAAATCTCTTCGAACAGCTCTGAGCCGCGAGCATCGTAGAGGAACTGACACGGAAGTCCCTTGGGACTCTGGGCAAGCCCGGCTTGGGCTGCCGCACGGAATTCCGCCAACTGATCTGGCTCGGGGCCGGCCACGAGAGTGAAACGAGAGTCGGTCTGTTGCGCTTGCATCTTTTCTGTTGCCTGGTGAATTGCGACCATGGCTGCTCCTAACTGAGGCCAATCGTAGCGAGCTTCGACTTTGGCGCGGGCTTTCGAGGCCATGCTCTGCGCTCGGCTCTGATCCTCGAAGAGCCCCAATATTGCCTGTGCCATGCCCACAGGCTCATCGCGGATCAAGATATCCTCTCCCTCCGCATATTCAATTCCCTCTGCCCCGATGGTGGTCGAAACAGTGGGAATTCCGAACGCAAAGGCTTCGAGCACCTTCAAGCGCGTCCCCGACCCGTAACGAATCGGAACGACGTAGCACTGGGCACGCTGGATCCACTCGGCCACGTCATCGACGAAGCCTGTGACCGTGATGTCTTCCCGGGATCGACCAAGTTCCACAAGTTCCTGAGGTGGATTCTTACCCACCGCCAAGAAGCGTGCTCTGGGCTCCTGCTCTTGTACGAGAGGCAAAATTTCAGCAATGAAGTACGAACAAGCGTCCCGATTGGGCCCGTACGCGAGATCCCCCACAAAGACGACACAACGCTCCTGGAGCAGTTCTGAAACAACATCAATTCCAGCGCAGTCCACTCCATTGGGTACGACGCTAACGTTGAGCGAAGCATCCAGAGCAAGCAACCTCTCCCGTTCCGTTTCCGAACAAACGACGACGCAGCGCGCACGTCGAAAGGTGGCGGGCTCCAGTCCACGCATAATTCGAGCTTCGCGGCGACACACCCAGGCGCCAAAGAATCCTGATTCCACCTGAGCGCGCCGCTCGTAGTAATCGAACAACAGGTTGTGCGTGTCGATCACAATGGGCGGCGCCGCCTCAAGATCAACGTAGGCGGTGGTGTCCAGGTGATTGAAGTGCAAGGCATCAATTTTGTCCCTGCTGAGCACTTCCGAGATGACTGCGCGAAGGGCGGGATTGTCATTGTGTTGCACGACAGCCGACAAACCACTCACCAGGCTTCGCAAGACACCCAGGGCTTGACCGAACTTCGAGTGACGTTTGACGTCGGGCACCAAGTGCATTTCTGTACACATCTCTCCCAGGAGCCGTTCCCCTTCCCGCGCGGCAACCGAGCCATCCGTCGTGGAGCACAGGACCACGTCAAAGCGCTGGGCCAGACCCGCCAACATGAAGTAGGTCCGGATGTTGCCACCAGAGTCCTTGGGCCACGGCAAGGCTTGAGAAACGAACAGAATCCGGTGCGTCATGGGCGGGATCGTAGCGGGCGAGTACGCTACGTGCCATGCACAACGACCCTCAGGTAGTCACTTCCGCCGTCGCCATCGTGGCGGGGCTATGCGGTCAGGCCATCGCCAGGCGCCTGCGCTTGCCCGCAATCCTGCCCCTGATGCTGACTGGCATGTTGCTGGGTCCAAGCCTCCTGGGCGTCATTGACCCCAAGTCCCTTGGCAGCGGTTTGCGCGTGCTGATCGGATTCGCGGTGGCCATCATCCTGTTCGAGGGCGGACTCTCCCTAAAACCGTCGGCCTTCCGCACGGCGGGACGCACGATTCGCAACCTGGTCACCCTCGGAGCACTGCTGACCTGGGCGGGCTGCGCTTTCTTGGCTCACCTCTTCTTCCCCGAACTCGGGCCAGGCCTGGCCCTGCTCTTCGGCGCCCTCGTGATCGTCACCGGTCCCACGGTGATCCAACCGCTCTTGCTCGCGGTCAAACCCCGGCAACGAATCGGCGATGTCCTGCGGGGCGAGGCCATTTTGATCGACCCGGTGGGAGCACTGCTGGCAGTGCTTGTGTTCGAGTACCTGACTGAAGCCAGCAGCGCCGGTACAGGTCACGTGCTGCTCGCCTTCGGCCAACGCCTGGTCCTTGGTGTCGTGCTCGGAGCCGGAGGTGCAGTCGCTCTTTATGCGCTGCTTCGTAGCCCCAGAATTCTTGCCCGTGACCTGCGGGGGCTGGCCGTTGTCGCGGGAGCGATTGGTCTCTACGCGCTCTCCGAAACCGTCCAGTCTGAATCAGGAGTCTTGACCGTCACACTCGCTGGATTCCTCCTGAGCTGGATGCATCCTCCGGGGCTGGAAGAGGTCGAGAAGTTCAAGGGACAGTTGACCATCATGATGGTCAGCGTCGTCTTCGTTTTACTCTCTGCCGATCTGGACTTGAAAGCGCTGGTGGAACTCGGCTGGCCGGCTATCTTTATGGTCATCGGGATCATCTTCATCGTGAGCCCCGTGACAATCTTCGCGTGCACCATTGGGACCTCACTCAGCTTGCAGGAGAAGCTCTTCCTCTCCTGGATTGCGCCACGAGGAATTGTTGCTGCAGCGGTCTCCTCCCTGTTCGCTCTCTTGCTGCTAGAGCAGGGCGACCCCCGCGGCAACTTGGTGCTGAGTTTGACGTTTGCTGTCATCGCGGGAACCGTCATCGTTCAAGCACCCACCGCCCGTTTCGTCGGCAAGCTACTCAACGTGCTGGAAGCCAGCAAAAACGGCGTATTGTTCATCGGTGCCAACCGGGTTGCGCGCGCCCTGGCGAGGGCGCTTGATCGCGCTGGCTATCGAGTGCAGCTCGTCGACACCAGTTCTTGGCAAGTGCAAGAAGCGCGCAAGATGGGCTTGAACGCCATCAACACCAACGCTCTTGATCCACTTGAGATTGAACAACTTGATCTCGCTGGAATCGGTCATGCGATCGCGGCCACTCCCAGCGAGAGCATCAATCGCCTGGCTGTACAAATCTACGGCGAACAATTTGGCCGCGAAAACGTGCGTGCCTTGCACATGGCCAACTCCCCCGAGGAGACTGATCGCAGCGGCGAGCCGCTCTACCTGCGGGGGGGCGTGGTGCAATGGGAAGTCCTCAACCGCGAGTTCGATGCCGGGGCCGAACTGTCTACCGTGAAGGTCGACCATGAACTCCAGGTGGAACAACTCGGTGATTGGATCGAAGGGGCCCAGGCCATTCTGGCCTTCGACGCCCAGGGCGACTTACGTTTCCTGGAGGCGTCGGATCAGCTGGCGGCCGGAGATGTCCTATTTTACATGGTGGGCGGTCTCACACCTTAAGTGTGCGGCCCCGCGCAACGCCCGCGCACCGACCCATCCTGGGACAAACTCAGGGCGCTCCCCACGCGGCATGGCTTTCGCACTATATTTGGATACACGCCCTGGATTGCCCGCTTCACGCGCCCCCTACAGGAACCAAACATGCGATCCATGAAGACCTCCATGAACGCCCTCCGACTGACCTTACTTCTAGCGAGCACATCGCTGTGCTCCACGCTCACGTTCGCCGCTCCCGCCGCCCCCCAGGAACAAGCGGGTGTGGATTTCTCACGGTCTTGCCGGCGCATCATTCACCTGCGCTCGGGCGCCATTTGGACCGGAGTCGCGCGACTGATCGAAGACCGGTGGCAAGTGAAACAGAATGGCGATTGGATCGATATTCCGCGCTCAGAAGTCCTTCAAGCTCCCAAGGAAGCCGAAGTCCTGCAGGAGCTTAAGCGGCGCCGCTCTGACTGCGCGACCTCGACCGAAGCCCGCCTGCAACTGGCCAAGTGGTGTGTTGCAGCCGGTCTCTACAAGGAGACCATGACCGAGGTCGATGCCATTCTCGAGCAACATCCCAATCACAAGGGCACTCTGAGCTTCTTGGTCAGCAAGCCGCTGATCGTCGTTCCCCATGTGACCGACGGTGCCTCGAATCAAGCAGAGACTCGTAAGCAGGTGCTCGAATTCGCTCGCAACGCGCCCCGTGCAGCCCGCGAACTCGTTTTCGCAGAAGCGCGCAAGCTCGAGGACCAGGAAGCCCTACACAGCACCCTGCTTGAAGGTCTAGCCAACAAGACGTCGCGCCAACGCTCCCTTTGCGCCCACGGGCTCGGACGCCTATTCCCTGGTGCCGACAGCCACCGCTTGCTGCAGCATGCCGTGTTAGACACGAGTCAAGAAGTCCGTCGCGCGGCTGCCGAAGCGTTGGGTGCTGCCGAACGCTCGGAGCTGATTTCACCAGTGGTGCACGCGCTCGCAAGCAGCAATCCCCGAGTGAGAGTGCAAGCAGTGCAAGCCCTTGGATACATGGGCTACCCGGCCGCCATCGAACCCCTGGTGAATTACATCTCTGTGGCAGCCGCCGCCAGCGGCGAAGCACCGATCCCGAAGGGCTATATCTTCACCGGCAAGCAGACCGCCTACATTCAGGACTACGATGTGGAAGTCGCCACTTTCCAAGCCGTGGCAGATCCCCAAGTCAATGTCCTGGTGCAGGGCCAAATTCTGGAAGCCGGCGTGGCTGGGTCATCAGAACTCGCCTTCGCCACCA
Organism: Minisyncoccia bacterium; assembly: GCA_047638655.1. Taxonomy (GTDB): domain Bacteria; phylum Planctomycetota; class UBA1135; order UBA1135; genus JABACD01. Next base: position 4,457 of record JBLIMI010000153.1, read on the forward strand.
CCGGTCGCTACGTGCGCTCAAGCCTGCAACGCTTGACTGGACTGGACGCCGGCAACACCGCACGCGACTGGGTGCGTTGGTGGGATAGCCCCGGCGCCCAAGCCATCCGGCAGGAGTAACGCCTAGCGAGACACGCCAGGCGTCTGAGGCTTGCGCTTCGTAGCGGCTTTCTTGAAGCTAGATCGATGACAATCGATCTCTCATGTCCTGCCTCCAACCGCCGCACCTTTCTCTCGACAGGTGCCGGCATCGCGGTGTCCGCTGGTCTCGTCGGCAGTGGTGCCCTTAGCGGCTGTGCGAGCGCTGCTCGAACGGACCGCGAAGGCGAACTCGACGAACTCTTCGCGGACCTTGCGGATTGCCGAGGGGATGTGGCCCCCATTGACTCGAGTGAGTACGAGAGTCGGCGCCAGCGACTCGGGCGTTTGTTGGCTGAACAGGATCGCGACGCTCTGATTCTCGAGCCTTGTGCGACCATGACCTACCTCAGCGGCGTGAGCTGGGGCAGATCCGAGCGACTCTTCGGCCTGATCGTGCTGGCCGATGGCTCGCACTTCTGGGTCGCACCGGCCTTCGAGGAAGAACGAGCACGACGCAGAATTGTCAGGAGCACCGGGAACGACCCCTCGATCGTCACCTGGGATGAGCACGAGTACGCCTACGCTCCACTCGCCAGCGAACTCGGTCGGCGCAGAGCCACCCGTCTTTGCATGGAGCCCTCCATACGTTACGCGCACGTGGCCGCTCTGGCTGCAGCCATGGGCCAGGACCCCGCTGCCTCCGCCCGTGCACTGGTGACGGAGCTACGTGGCCGAAAGGACGAACACGAACTGGCCCTGCTCAGGCGCGCCAATGAGGCCACTCAGGAAGCCATTCTCGCAGCAAGTCATCACATTCGCCCGGGAATGGTGGGCACCGACATCTCGGAACTCATCCACCACGCGCAAACCAAGATGGGGTTGCGCAACATCTGGGATCTCTCCCTCGTTGGCCCCGCCGCTGCCCTGCCCCATGGTTCTACCGAACGCATCGAGTTGCAGCGCGGCGAGGTCATCCTGATCGACACGGGTGGTGCGCTTCACGGTTACCAAAGCGACAACACGCGTTCCTGGGTCTTCGATGGAACACCGTCGGAACATCAGGCTGGAGTGTGGCACGCCGTTCATGCTGCACAACGTGCAGCCTTCGATTCCATGGCCCCGGGGGTCGTGACGGGTGACGTGGACCGCGCCGCTCGCGGCTTCCTCGAAGCCGGCGGATGGACCCGCGGCTACAGCACCTTCAGCCACCGACTCGGACACGGAATCGGGCTCGAAGGACACGAAGATCCTTACTTCGATGGCGGAAGCGAGGTCGTACTCAAGAGTGGCATGACCCTTAGCAACGAACCGGGAATCTATCTTTTGGGCGAGTTCGGCATTCGGATCGAGGACATCATCGCCATCACCGAAGACGGAGCAGAGCACTTTGGTTCCTGGCAAAAGGCCCCTACGAGCCCCGCTTGACCAGGGCTACTGCGTGGAGCGATCAGCGTCAAAAGTGAAGCTGGCTCCCTCTGGCAGGGTCGCCTCAAAGCGGCGCAAGCGACCTGTGAGTTCCAGCGCCCAGTCGGAGTTCATCGCGTAGAACGCCACCTTCGAGTGCGCCGGAGTCACCCGTGGAACGTGCATCTCAAGCACACCGATTCTCTGCCAGGCGGCGGGCATGATGTCGAACCATTCGTCGTAGACGATCGCCGTTCGCACGTTGTTTTGATCGGCAAGAGGCTGAATCCAACTGCTGTCCTCGGCACCCTTACGGGCCTCAAGCGCCGCTAGAGATCCCAGGCCCCAGAGGTCGAGCACATAGCTCTCGTTCTGAAAGGCCACCCAGCCCAGGTCGTTGACAGCCACAGGCTCCGCCAAGAATTCGGTCGCGAAGCGGTGCATTTGGTAGTGCTGTAGGTACACGTTGTGAGAAGCGAGAGCATTGTTACCGAGCACGATCACGTACTCACGGCAACCAATGCCGACAGCCACAGTGCAGACCAGAGTCGCCTTGAGCATGGACTGCGCTGAGAGCACGCGCGCGATCGAGTCCCGCCATAGGTACAGCACAACGAGGAGCCCGGCGCTCCAGGCGTAGAGCTCATAGCGGCTGTACCAGCCGAAGCGCCCCACCAGAAGATGCAGGCTCAACCCTCCAGCCATTACGAGCGCCAAGTGCTTCTCGGCGACCGGGCGATCACGACGAGTGGCCGTCGCCGCCAAGGCCAGAATCGCCAGGGACATCAGCACCCCCGGCGTACTCTCGAGGTTGTGATAGAGGGCGTAGACCATGGCCTTAGCTCCACCCTCGGGAGCCATGGACGCAGACTTCGCCATGACCGACGTCGGCAAGAAGGGCAGGCCAAGCCCGCGCAGGAAGAACGAGTAGGCGAGCAGCCCCATGGCAACCAACGCTGCCCCCAACAAGGCTCGACTGCGCTGACCATTCAGCCAGAGCCAGGCCAGGGCAGCCGCCGAAAGCGCGGCGTTCTCATAACGCACGAGGGGGCCCAGCACGATGAAGAAGAGCAGCCACTTCGAGCTCCGGCCCTCGCCTGCGGCACGGAGCAGCCAATAGACCAAGTACACCGCGCATAGCACCTGCAGTGAGTGCTCCATTCCCGTGAAGATCAGGCCGACCAAATTCAGAGCTGGAATGGCGAGTATCGTGAGCAGGGTGATGAAGCGCGATGCAGATCCATTCAGTGCCAGCCCTATCGAACGTTGCACTCCCACAAGGGTAGCGCTCGCGAACAGGATGTTGAGCAAGAGGGGCACCCACTCCACCATCGAGAGAGCTGTGAATGGCGCCAACAGGAATGGCCACAGGATGCTTGATGCAGGTGAAGAGGCCTCCGCTCCATTCAACCCGAAGTGACCGCCCAGGATGTGCTCTGCCAGGGCCAAGTGGATGTACGGATCATCGAGGGTGTACATCAACTTTCCGCCATTGAGCGCGAGCATGGCGATCAGCTCGATCGCCACCACGACCCACAAGACAATCAGTGGCAAGATCCGTCTGGGACCTACCGTGGAACTAGTCATCCGATTCCATCTTGAAACGATCAATGACGCTCTTCACATCGTCGGGGTCGGGAATACCAGTCACCTTGATTTCGACATCGGCCTGCCCTGCACTAGATATTTCCAAG
>JBLIMI010000154.1:0-7611 GCA_047638655.1 Minisyncoccia bacterium
GAGGTCCACGTAGTAGCCGTGAATGTCGTCCATGGTGGCGGCCACGAGTTCGACCACCTCCCGCTCCAGATTGGCTTCCAGAATGTAGTGCTCGCTCTTGTAGGTGAGCAGCGGCCAGGACTCACCCTCCTTCCGCTCTTGCGTCTCTTCGTCGAGGTTGACTTCTCGCGAGCTGGCGAGGATCTCTTCCAGCAGAGCGACCAGGTTGGGGGCATCCTTGCCTTCCGCAAGACGCTCGAGCCCTGTGATGGCGGCTAAGGCCCGTTCCGTGTTGCCCAGTTCAAACAGCTTCTTGGAGGCTTTGTACAGTCCAGAGGTTGCATCGCGACGCAGCTTGGAGCGCCGCTTTTCCAGCGGATCAGCCCGCTGCAGGGAGCGTGTCACCCGTTTGACTTGATTTGGGTCCCCACCATCTCCAAGCAGTTCCAAGGCGATGTCGAAGCGTTGGGCGGCGCGGCCTGCAGCGCCAAGACCAAGCAAGGCCAACCCCATTTGTTCGTGCAGTGCCGGGTTGAGTGCATCTCGCAGCAGGAGATCTTCAAGCAGTGCCGAAGCCTCGACGTAGGACTTCTTCTGCAACAGCTGCGTTGCCGTCTCGAGACTGTCATCAGGCGCAGGCAACAACGCCGCACCGGACAGGAGACCGCAAAGCAGGATACGAGCGAACATGAGAAACGATGGGTGGAAGCAGGAAGACGCCGGATTGGCATCCCAACAAAAAAAGCCGGGATCGTCCCGCGAACGGACGATCCCGGCTGTGGTTCTCGACCGGGTCCGGTGCTTACTCGAAGCTTGCGGCCGAGGTCAGTGTACCGGAGAACTCCATGCTCTGGTCGATGTCCATGTCCATGCCTTGGGTGCTGATGGCCATGCTGATGTCCACGGTCAGCATCATCTCGGTCGAGAGCTCGAAGGAGTGTGCGCAGCCTTCGCTGACGTTCCAGAAGAGAGTTGCTTCACCCTCGAGGGCGATCTCGATGTCCATGCTCTTGATGTCCATCTCGGCGCCTTCCATCGGCATGTCTGCGTCGGCGAGACCTTCTTGCATTTTCTCAGTCAGGTCCACGGCGTTTTCCACTTTGATGGCAAAGGTGATCACAGCAACCGAGGTCCCGTCCTCGGCTTCGCTCATTTCCTTGAAGGTGGCGGTCACTTTGCCTTCGACGTCCTCGCTGAACCAGTCGTCGAACTTCCCCATGTCATTGTCCATGCCCATCATCGAGGCATCTTCGGCCTCTTCCTCGGAGACGAGCTTCAAGTCTCCGCCAGGCGTGAGCACGCGCTTGAGGGCGACTGGGTCGACCTTCCACTCGTCCCCCGGGGAAACACTGCCCTCAGGCAGGAGGCTGCGGAAGTCCATGTCCTCGGCCAGATTCTCGAGTAGGTCCTCGTCGCCATCCCCATCGGGAAAGGTGGGGATGTATTCGTCATCATCAGCGCTCCAGGTGAAGAGCACCGTCTCGCCTTCGAGTTCGCTGCTTGAGCTACTGGAGTTGTCCTGGTTTTGAACGTTGCCCATGATGTCCATTTCCATGGCCATCTCACGGGACTCGCCGAGCGAATCGTAGGTGCGTTGAAGCTTGGCGGGCACGCCATCGCGCATCTTCACGTACTCGTCTGTCACCTGGATCTCGACGCTCGAATCGATGTTCATGTCGATCGATGGCATCATGGGACTTTCTTGGCCGTTCATGAGCATCTGCATGTCATCGAGGGCCATCGAGACGCTGTTCGTGAACGTCTTGGTCTTGCTGGACCCTTCCTGCACGTGAAAACTGATCTCGGTCCCGCTGGGCTGAAAAGCCAGGAAGGCGGGCGCGACGAGGAGGACGGCGTAGGAGATGGCTTTGGTCTTCATTTTCTGTGCAGCGGTTGGCGGGAGGTGCCGGTTTGTTCTTGGTGGGATCGTGAGCTTCTGTAGAGGACTGGTTCGTCCTCCGAAAGGAGCCTCGCGGCTGAAATCTGCGGTTCTGGCCAGAAAGATACAGACCGGAACGGATCTGGGCTAGCTGGCAATAGGGGCGAAGCATCGATACGGCTCGCAAGTGGCGCCATTTTCCTCAATTTTAGCCATTCTGCAGTGAATCTGAGGCTCTGCGGGCGTGACCAGGGCAGCCATGTGCGCCTAAGGGAGCGCGGACGCGTGGCCGTGTGAGAGTGCTCTGTTTCCCACAGGCTCGAGCGCGGTGACCGTCCGCTCTCCTTTCAGGTATCCGGGCTGTGCCCTTGCGCGCCTGGGCTGGGTCAATAGAGCGGGGCGCCACACCCACGTGAAGTGGGAGTGGCGCCCCTACCGACGAGCGGCCGGGCTGCCTGCGGCGGGCACGGGGGGGACTCGTGCCTTGCCGCCCCGTGCTCAGTCGCAGAAGGTGACTTCGACGCCGTCTGTCAAGCCAGCGCCGGTGCCGTCTTGGTGGGCCGGGTCGCGGAACCATGACTGGTAGTAGCGCTTGCTGCCTGAAGATCCGATCTCAACAGCCTGGCCCACCGAAGCGAGTCCGAAGGCGTCCGTTTGGAACACGCCTTCACGCTGGATGGGGAAGGCCACCAGTCGCGTGCCGCCGAAGAGCGGCGCGCTGTCCGGAGCTGCGGAGGAGAAGACCATGCCGAACACGTTCGGGACGGCACCGTTGATGTCGAAGCTAAATGACCCAATTGCCTCGCTGGCGTTGCCGAAGGTCGTGATGGTGGGCAAGGTGAAGACGGAAGTGAGTTTTCCTTGGCCGTAGTTGACCGAAGGGATGCACGAGCCGTCGACCGGACCCAGCGTCAAGAGCTCAACATCGTCGATGGTCCAACCACCGAAGACGAGACTCCCGTCCGACTGCAGCGAGAACTCAATCCGCACGTTCGGGTTGCCGTCCGCGAGCTGGGAGATGTCGATCTCTTGATTAGTCCAGCCGGAGTCCAGCAAGTGCCCGCTGTTCGGGTTCGTCCAGACGACCGTGCCATTGATGGAAACTCGTGCTTGGTCGTAGATCGCTTCCTCGACGGTCAACCAGCGCTTGAAGCGCAAGCGTGTTCCCGTCGCGGCCGTGAGATCGACTCCAGGTGAGCGCACGAAGTTGTGCACGTTGTCCTGGTAAGCGCCATTGAAGGTTCCAATCGAGAGGTCATTGCCCCAGGTGTTGACACCGCTGGCAGCGGTCGAGGGGTCGCCCGACTGTCCGCCGGGCGTGCCGAATTGCCAGTCGTCCTGGGCGTTCGAGGTGTCGCCGAAGGTGTTGTGTACCCAGCCTGCCTGGCCGCCTTCGAAGTCCTCGAACAAGAAAACGTTTTCAACGCCCACCACAAAGGTGAGGACCTGCGTCGGAGCCGTTTCGGGTTCAGTTTCTGTGTTGTTCAAGGCGTCGGTTGCCACTGCGTAGTAGCGAACCACCGCCGGAGAGATTTGGCCGGGGATGCCGACCGTCCAGTTGTCGGGCCCCATGGCGTTCATGGCCAAGGTTGTGAACGCGCCGCCGTTCACGCTGTACTTCAAATCAACGCCGGTGATCGTGCTCGAGATCAGGGACACGACATTGGCATTCACCACGTAAGGGCCCAACTCGGAGAGTTGGTTGGCCACCTGCGAGAGGCTCACGAAGTCGATCAGCGGCAGGTCGAATCCCGGCCAGCCTTGCTGCTTGAAGCCGTCGTCAATGGAGGTGTAGTGGGGAGTTCCATCGTTGATGTTGCCGTTGTCATCGTCGAGGGTTAGCCACTGAGTCTCGATCACTGAGCGAATCTGCGTCTGGTCGTAGGCGTTCATCCAGCCCATGAAGAGTTGGTCGGTGACGATGTCAGCCGTCGCCGAGTCGAAGTCGGTTTCGATGTGGCGGTAGACTTTCCAGGCGGCGCCCATCCACGGCTCGCCATTGTCATGCACCCCGCCGTAGCAACCGGGGTTCGCGTCACCGCAGAACTGGCGGCTGTTGTTTCCGTTGCGCAAGGCACCGGAGCCTTGACCCTCGAAATCCAATCCCAGGAACGGGCTGTTGTACATGTACAAGCCCCAGATGTCGCTGTTGCCTTCGCCCATGCCGTCAGAGCCGTTGCCGGTTCCGTACTTCACGTTGTACCAGTGTCCCATCTCGTGGGCGACTACCGTGGAGTAAGACGTCGCGTTGCAACCGCCCCCTTGTTGGTAGAAGTTGACCGAGTTGCCATTGAAGTAGGCGTTGCAGGTCGCGGCCAAGTTGTTGTTGGAGAGCGCGCGGAAATCGCCGGTGCTGTCCGAGGGGTTGATCGCGCGAATGTAGTCACGCTGCAGCCCGATCACCTGGAAGGCACTGGACTCCGAGGTGCCAAAGGCGGTCCCCCCGGTGTTCAGAACAACGTTGTTGCCAGTCCCTGTCAGGCTGAAGTTCTCCGTGTGATCTGCTCCGACGTTGTTGCGAACGTCAGCCCAGTCGCCGAAGTATTCGAAAGTGACAGAGAGCGGGCCGCTGACGCCGGGGAAGTTGAAGTTTCCATTGACGTCCGTGAAGACTGTTCCCGCACCAGCACCGGTGACCCGTGCGCGATTGAGCGCGAAGGGAGCTTCCGGGTTGTTGTTTTGGTCGGGCAGAACGCCCGGGGAGGCCATGGTCGTTACTGTTCCGCCTACGTCGAAATTGTGTACCGAATCCTGTTCGCGGATGATGCCGCCATTGCGCGCGTCGATCCAATAGGTGGTGCCTTCGGGCTCCATGTCTTGGCCATGCCATTGCACGTCCACTTCCCAGACGAGAACGGCTTCGCGGTGTTTGTGATCGATCTCTAGCTGGCCGATCGCTTTGGTCGGAGCGTTCATGATCGTACCGGGCAGGCCCACAGCCTTTTCGAAGGCTGCGAGAGCTTGCTTGCTGGCGCCATCAGCGCTGACCACCGCATCGGTGGACATCGTGGCCACTCCGGGCATGGCTGTCGTTTGCACGGACAGCAACTCGCCGGACATCGCGAACAGGGTGTTCATGTAACCGCCGAGCACCGGCACACCCTTGACGTCTTGTCGGAAGCGAACGGTGAACTTGTCGCTCGAGTCCATCCAGCCGAGGGGCAGGTGCAGCGTGCGATCGAGGGTCAAGGTGCCACTCTCGATACCGTGTAGCTTTGCCGTTTCTTCGATCGCGAGGCGGCCGAGATCGGCGAAGTCGGCATCGCTGATGGGCTCAAAAGGCGCGACGGTGGAGCCACCAAAGATGAACTGGGCGTACCCGGTCTGGATGTCCGAGTAGGTGTGCCAGTTGGATCCATGCTTCTCGTTCCAGCTAGCGAAGTCCTGGGTGACCTGGAGCACCACGTTGGCCGTGAGGCTCTCGCGTTGCTGCGCGAAGAGAGCGGGGGAGAGGACGGCGAGTGCCAGTCCTAGCCGGCCGATGGAATGGAGCTTGTTCATTGAATTTGGGCTGTGTGCAAGGGGATCGAAGCGACCGCCAAAGTGTTCCGGGGAGGAAAATCGAACTGGCGTCCGCCGTGGGCCACGGCGGCGTGGCCGGATGCGTGTAACCGCTGATCTATGTGACGTCACCAAGGCACCCGGATGATTCGGGAATTGCCAGAAAAAGCTTCCGCAAGGTGTGCGGGAGTGCGCAAAGTACTCAATTCCAGGGGCAAATCCCCGACAGTCACTCCACCCAGAGAGCGAAAATGAACGCACGCATTGAGTACTGCGGAATGTGAAACTACCTGCCCCAAGCGACCGGTCTGGCCGCTGAACTCAAGCAGGTGCTTCCCGACCTCGAAATCGAGCTTGTGAGGGGCAGCGGGGGCTGTTTTGAGGTAACCGTGGACGGAAACCTCGTCTTCTCAAAGCTCAGTTTGGACCGTTTTCCGGCCTACCAAGAGGTCCCCACACTGCTCGGTACCTAGTGGATTCCTGGGCGCAATTCCACGAACTCTTCCCTGCGCAGGGGCTCCTCCTGTCGGGGAGCGCGGCGCTGGTTGCCGACCCCTTGGGAGGTCGGCTCCATACTAATTTTCCTGCTCGCGCTACTGAAGCAAGGAGAAGGCGAGTAAGAACGTGGCCACCGCTACGACCACAAAAGTCGTGGCAGCTGGGACGCGATTGCTTTCTAGATTCCTAGGGGAGTCCATGCGATTGCAGCCTATTAATTGGGGGGGAGATAGAACCTCTGATTAGGGATACCACGAGGCCCCCCAAATGGGGGATGGAATAGGGAATATACCCGATTTTAGGGCGATTTCATCGCACGCCGATTCACTCATCGCAACCGCTCACCGATAGCCCATCATGAGCCTCTCTCGACTCTCCGACTGATGACTACTACACCTCGCAGCCAGGGCCAGAGCCCCTGGGACCAGACCAAGATCGTCGCCACCATCGGCCCGGCCTCTGAGGACCGACTCGGTGAGCTGATCGATGCTGGAATGAACGTCGCCCGCATGAACTTCAGCCACGGGGACCTGGATGAGCATCGCGAGCGCGTGGAGACCGTTCGCCGAGAGGCCCGGGATCGGATGACCTCTGTGGCGATCCTGGCGGACCTCCAGGGCCCAAAAATGCGCCTTGGGGGCTTTGAAAAGGGTGGTAGGACCCTTGAGGAAGGGGAGACTTACCTGATCCGGCAGGGATCTGGACGATCGAAACCTGGGGAGATCAATTTCAACTTCGACGGCTTCATCGGCCGCGTCCAGCCCGGGCACAGGTTGTTGCTGGCAGACGGCCAGGTAGAGATCGAGGCCACCAAAGCCTCAGGAGAGACGATCGAGGGCATCGTACGGCGCTCGGGCCAGGTCGCCGACCGCAAGGGAGTCCACTTGCCCGACTCGGACATCGTGTACACCCTGCCCACGGACCAGGACCGCGAGCACATCGAGTTTTGCAATGAGCTTGGGGTCGACTTTCTTGGAGTGTCCTTTGTGGGGGGTCCGGAGGAGTTGCGCGAGATTCGATCCTTGGCCCCCGTGCCTCAGATCATCGCCAAGATCGAGCGCAAGCAGGCCCTGGAGAACCTGGACGCCATCCTCCAAGAGACGGACGGCATCATGGTTGCGCGGGGTGATTTGGGGGTTGAGCTCGACTTGGAGCAAGTCCCGATCGCCCAGAAGAGCATGTTGGCTCGAGCCCTGCGCGCGGGCAAATTCACCATCACCGCAACGGAAATGCTCGAGTCCATGATCGAGTCCTCCCGTCCGACCCGCGCCGAAGTGGGAGACGTGGCCAACGCCATCCTCGACGGAAGCGACGCGGTCATGCTGTCCGCGGAAACCGCCGTGGGGGACTATCCGGTCGAAGCGGTCGCGACCATGCGCAAGATCGCCCGCGCCGTGGAGGGCAGCTCGCGCTACCGCGAAATGCCGCGCCCTGATTGGCAGGAGAGCGAGCCCGACACCGCCAACGCCATGGGCATGGCCGCCGTGCGCGTGGCCGATGCTCTCAACGTCTCCAAAATCGTCTGCTTCACGGAAACGGGCCGCACCGCCCGGCTCCTCTCGCGCTACCGGCCCCAGGCCGCCGTGATCGCCCTTTGTCCGGACCCGGTTAGGGTCAATCAAATGACCATCCTCTCCGGCGCTCGACCGATTCTCTTCCGGCGCGAGCCGAGCCTGGAGGACATGATCTACATGGCTTCCGAGATGCTCGTCGTGCGCGAACTGGCCGAGTACGGCGAAAAAGTGGTCTTCGTC
>JBLIMI010000155.1:0-7605 GCA_047638655.1 Minisyncoccia bacterium
TGCGGAACAGCAGGGCTACACGGACTACCAGCTTCAAATCAATCGCGTGCCGGCTAGGGGGCAAGCTCGCGTGCGGGTCGTCTACTTCCAGCCACTAGACATCGACCAGGGCGTGGGACGTTATCTCCTGCCGTTGCAAGATGGCAACACCAGTGATGTCGGCCTCAATCAAGACTTCTGGACCATGCGCAAGTCTGTCTCGAAAGGGATGACGATCGATGTCACGCTGAAGACGAGCTTTCCCCTGGGCGGCTTGTTCTCGCCGAGCCATCCGGGGACCCAGGTCGCGCAGGAATCGGCAAGCCATTGGAGTGCGAGCTGGAAAGGGCAAGGTGCCGTCCTCGACAAGGACTTCGTTTTGCATTACCGGCTGGCCGAGGGCGTCCCGGCTCGGGTGGAGTTGCTGACCAGTCGTTATGCCGATCAGGGCGAAGGCACCTTCATGGCCATCATCACACCGGGGGAGGATCTGGAACCGATCACGTACGGGACCGACTGGATGTTTGTGCTCGACGTCTCCGGCTCCATGAAAGGCGACAAGCTCCGGGTTCTGAAACGGGGCGTGGCGAGTGCAATCGGCCGGTTGAGGCCACAGGATCGCTACCAATTGATCGAGTTCAACAACCACCACTCGCGCTTGACGAGGGGTTGGGTGCAACCGGGGACCGACGCCAGTCTGGAGGCCTTGGAAGACCTGGACGACTTGCGTTCGGGCGGAGGTACGAACATCTTCGGTGCTCTGGACGCCGCCTACGCGCAACTCGATGCGGACCGTCCTTCGGCCATCATTCTCGTCAGCGATGGCGTCGCCAACACCGGGCCTTCGGAGTACAAGGACTTCATCCGCATGGCGCAGGCGCACGATGGCCGTCTGTTCACATTCGTGATGGGCAACGGCGCCAACGAACGCCTGCTTGGAGATCTTGCCAGTCTGTCCGGGGGCTTTGCGAAGTCGGTCTCGGTCCAGGACGAGGTCGGCGCGCACCTGATGTTGGCCCGTGATCGCATGAGTCACGAAGCCATGCATGGGGTGCACGTGCAGTTGGACGGCGCCACGGTGCAACATCCAGGTCGCTTGCCCAGCTTGTACCTAGGCCAGCAATTGGTTGTCTTTGGTCGTTACGACAAGTCGGGTCCCAGCGAACTGCGGGTGAGTGCGCGTATTTCAGGTGTCGAGCGCACCTGGACGGTGCCGGTCTTCCTTCCTCTGTTGGACGAGGCCAACCCTGAGCTGGAGCGACTGTATGCGCTGGCGGCCATCGCGGACCTGGAGCGTGCGCGCTGGCTGGACGGCAAGCAGGAAGGGGAAACCCGAGACGCCATCGTGGACATGGCGGTGGCCTACAGCTTGGTGACCGAGCACACCTCCATGGTGGTGGTGCGTGCGGAACGTAAGGCTGCCTATGGGCTCGGTTCGCAGAATGCGGATCGTCGGCAGCGCGAGCAGCAAGCGGCCGTGTCCCGCGCTCAACTGGGGAACCAGTTGCAGGTACAGGCAGGGGTTGCGCCCCTGGCAGGACCGATGGCGGCCCACGCGCCTTCCCGTGCGCGCCGCTCTGGCCATCCAGGATTCAGTGGAGCGGGGGCAATCGGGCCCTTTGAGCTCTTGGCCGTGCTGGGTCTGTTGGCCCTAGGTCTGTTCAGCAAACGGGGAACGCACGCCGCGTGAGCCACGCTTCCCGTTCACTGCTCTGGCGGGCTTATTCGGTCGCCATCTTGGTCTTTGGGGCCTGGGTGGCGAGCGAGCACAGGCCCGAACTGCAATTGGAGCGCAGCGCCGTTGGACATGGCGAGTGGTGGCGCCTCTGGACGGGACATCTCGTGCACGGCAGCGTCGAGCATTTCCGTTATGACGTGGCCGTCGCGGCTCTGATGGGACTCGCTTTTGGGCGTCTTTGGTGGCTCTTGATGGCAGCACCCGCCCTTAGCTTAGCGCTGCTGTTTGGGCTCCCGGGGCTCGAATATTACTTCGGACTCTCTGGATTGCTGCACGCTTGGATGGTGCTCGAGGCAGGCAAATTGGCACGCGAGCAACGGGGATGGCCCGCCGCGCTTGCGGGGACCTTGGCCCTGGGCACCCTGCTCAAGGCTGGATTGGAAACGGCTCTCGAGCAGTCCTTCTTCAGCGCAGATATGCAAATGGGAGGCGCGGTTGTTCACGCCTCCCACTTCATCGGCAGCCTGTTCGGGCTGTTCTTGCTGCTTGCCGGGCCGCTTACTTCGCGGTGGCTTTCGTCCGTGTACTCTTCTTGCGCGCGTCCGCGCTGAGGATGCGCTTGCGCAGGCGCAAGCTCACGGGAGTGACTTCGAGCAACTCGTCGTCTTCGATGTACTCGAGCGACTCCTCCAGTGACATCACGCGCGGGGGCGCGATGTTGGCGGCGTCGTCTTTCGACGAGGTCCGGATGTTGGTCAGTTTCTTGGCGCGGCAAACATTGACCGGCAAGTCGCCAGCTTTGTTTTGCTCACCAACGACCATGCCTTCGTAGGCCTGGTCGCCGGGCTTGACAAAGAACTGTCCGCGATCTGAAAGTCCATCGAGAGCGTAGGGGAGCACTTGCCCCGTGCGGTCGGAGACCAGCACACCACTCGTACGACGCGGGATGACGCCACCGTCGGGCTTCCATTCCTCGAATACGTGGCTGAGGATGGCTTCCCCTTGGCTGAGAGTGAGTAGCGATGTTCGCGCACCGATCAGGCCTCGAGCGGGAATCGAGAACTCGATCTTGGTCAAGTGACCGAGGGCTTCCATTTGCAGCATTTCACCACGACGCCGGCCGAGGTATTCGATGATGCGTCCGGCGTTCTCACTGGGGACTTCCACCGTGGCGCGTTCGTAGGGCTCGCACATGACTCCGTTCACATCCTTCAGGATCACCACGGGCTTGCCCACGGCAAACTCGAAGCCCTCGCGGCGCATGCGTTCGACCAACACGCCGAGGTGCATCACGCCACGCCCGTTGACCTGGAACGAGTCCGTTCTCACGGTGCGCTCAATGGTCAAGGCCATGTCGCGTACGGCGGCCTTTTCGAGTCGCGCTTGCAAGTGACGGCTGGTGACGAATTGGCCTTCCTTACCAGCGAAGGGGGAGTCGTTGACGATGAATTGCATGGAGATCGTCGGTTCGTCGACCTCGATACGCGGCAAAGGGGCGGGATGCTCCGGATCGCAGAGGGTGTCGCCGATTTCCAGGAATTCGATGCCGGCGATGACAGCGATGTCGCCACAGGGAACGGTCTCAGCGGGCTTGCGCTCCAGGCCCTGGTAGCTGTACAGCTTCTTAATAGAACCCATGACCGGCTTATCACGGTCCGGGTGGCAAACGGTGACCCGTTGGCCGGCTTTGAGCACTCCCCGTGAAACGCGGCCCACGGCCATGCGGCCCACGAAGTCATCATGCTCGAGCGTGATGGCCTGGAACTGCAGGGGACCTTCGAGGTCCACCAGGGGGGTGGGCACGTGCTCGAGGATCAGGTCGAAGAGCGGCTTCAGGTTGTCCTTGGGCTCGTCCGGTTCGTTCATGGCGTAGCCATCGCGGCCGGAGCCGTAAACCACCGGGAATTCCAACTGCTCGTCGTGGGCACCGAGTTCGACGAAGAGGTCGAAGACTTCGTCCAAGACTTCAGCGGGGCGCGCATCCGGGCGGTCGATCTTGTTGATCATGACCAGGGCCTTGAGCCCGTGCTCGAACGCTTTGCGCAGGACGAAACGCGTCTGAGGCATGGGACCCTCAAAGGAATCCACCAGCAGCAGCACTGCGTCCGCCATGGAGAGCGTGCGCTCTACTTGGCCGCCGAAGTCGGCGTGACCTGGCGTGTCGACGATGTTGATGCGCCTGCCTTCGTACTCGATGGCGGTGTTCTTGGCGAGGATCGTGATTCCTCTCTCCCGTTCCTGATCCTCTGAATCGAGGGCGCGTTCTTGGACCTGTTGATGCTTCTGAAAAGTACCTGCGTACTGGAACATCTGATCCACCAGCGTGGTCTTGCCGTGGTCAACGTGTGCGACAATGGCAATGTTGCGAATCTCTTGCGACTTCATGTTCGATTGGGTGATCCCCCGGGGATCAATCTCTTGGCAGGACTTTTTGAACGCGGTCCAGGCGATAGGTCTTGAGAGTGTTCGAGCGGAGACATTCCGCTTCGAGATAACCAGTTTTGTTCCTTTGGTACAAGAACCGCGGGCGAACCCCCAGACTGGTCGGGGTTGAATTTGTATCACCGTAGAGCAAGGTCAACTCTTCGTCGGAGTTGGAGCCGAGGGATCGTTCCAACTCGCGGAACTTGCTCTTGAGGCTAGGGACGCGAGGCATGGCACTGTCGATGCTGGTGGGCGAGCCGCATAGTGCCGCGAGCTCGATCCAGCTGGGGTCGCCGGCCTCGCCCATGCGATGCATGCACTCTTCTATCACCATCCAGCAATAAACGGCGTCAGAAAGAGCCCGATGATGGGGGCCTTCTTCTAATTCCAGGTGCTGGCAGAGGGTCAGCAGCTTGTGATCGATGGACTCCGGGATGAACTTGCGGGCCAGAATCAGAGAGTCGATGAACACTCCCGGAGGGGGCGTGACATGGTGCCTGGCGTACTCGTAAGCGAGTACACTGGCGTCAAAACCAGTGTTGTGGGCGGCCAGCCAGCTTTCACCGGCCCAGGCCGTGAATTCCTTGAGCACCTCGCCGGTTAGAGGAGCATTGCGCACGTCCTCCTGGCGGATCCCGTGAATTTCCGTGGCGCCGGCCTCAATCTCCACCTGGGGGCAGACCAAGGACTCGAATTGATCCTCGATTTCACCGTCCGTGACACGAATGGCCCCCAGCTCAAGCAAATGGGGTGCGCCCATAAGCGTGGCTGTTTCCGTGTCCAGGATGACGAGTGAAGAGTTCATTGGGCGATTTCCAAGCCGGGAAGTGTATCTGCATCCTGGATTGACAAGCGAATTTGTCGACTTTTGAAGGCGAATCCGAGACGGAAATCCCAGTGCTATAGGACTAAGATGCCGCACTTGAACCCTCGCCCTTTACCCAACATTTCGATGCGCAACGAATCTCAAGACTACAGCCAGGACGCTGCCCTGCACCCGCGGATGGTGATGGATGTCAGCACCGAGGCCCGTGCGACCTTCATGGTCCGTGTTTTCACCCATCTATTGGGCGCCATGGTGGGGTTCACGCTGATTGAGGTGATTCTCTTCAAGACGGGGATGGCGCTCTCGATCACCGAGACCTTGCTCGGCACCAGCTACGGCTGGCTGGTCGCCATGGGCGGGTTTGTGATCCTGGGCAACATGGCTTCCCGCACGGCCCACACGGCCCGGGCGCTCTCGACCCAGTACTTGGCGCTTGCGGGCTTCGTGATCGGTGAGGCCATCATTTTCGCCCCGCTGCTGTACATCGCCAACGCCCAGGCAGGTGGGGGAGTGATCGCTTCCGCCGCCTACGTATCTCTGGCGGGCTTCACGGGCCTCGCGGCCATCGCCATCTTCAGCCGCAAGGACTTCAGCTTCATGGGCGCCTTCCTGAAATGGGGGATGATGTGTGCCTTGGTCTTGATCGTTGCCAGCGTGCTGATGGGCTTCGAGTTGGGCCTGCTGTTCAGCGTGGCCATGGTGGCGCTGGCCGGCGGCTCGATCCTCTGGAGCGTCCAGCGTATCTACCGTGAGTACCCCGAGGATCGCTACGTGGGCGCCTCGCTGGAGCTCTTCGCGGCAGTCGCCATGCTCTTCTGGTACGTGCTGCGGATCTTCATGAGCCGCGACTAAGTGCCGCCAGGAGCGCCTCTCAGTCGAGCGCTTTCATCAATTCGCCGAGGTAGTGGTCCAGGGCCCCGCCCAACCACTTCTCGGCGTTCTTAATGCCCAACCCTTGTTGCGGGGCACGCTTCGTCAAGTAGCCGACGTGGCCTCCGTGTTGTTCCAGGTGCAGGTGGATCATGGGACTCAGGTCTGCCTGAAGGAAGGTCTGCGCGGTCACGAAGGGGTCGTCCTGCGAGTGCACGATGACCGTCGGGCGTTCGATGCGCGCCAGCCGCCCTGCCGTAGAGCAACGCGCGTAGTAGTCATCGGCATTCAGGAAACCGCTCAACGGTGCGGTCACGAGATCGTCGAACTCTCGCAGGGTGCGCGGTCTCGGAATCACGTAGCCCGCGGGCAGGAGTCCATCTTCTTCGCGCTCGCGGAGGATACCGAGGCAGCGGCGCACGAAGCGTAAGTCGTAGATGCGGCTGAGTCCGCTGGAGATGTGCTCGGAGCACGAGTGCAGATCGATGGGGGGATTGATGGCCAGGGCGCCAGCGGGCCAGCGTTCCTTCGCGGACTCATCGGAGAGCAAATGCAGCAGTGCGTTCCCGCTGAGGGAATAGCCCACGGCCAGAATGCGAGGCTCGTTCAATTCCCGGCGCGCGAAGGCGAAGACCGCGCCCAGGTCGTCCCCGCGTCCGGAATGGTACAGCCCGCGCGCGAGGCCCCGCCCCGTGCCGCAGCCTCGGTGGTTCACGGCTAGCAACGAGTGACCCGCGCGCCGTGCGGAGGCCATGGCGAGACGCATATAATCCGACGTGCTGTTCCCAGACAAGCCGTGAAAGGCTGCCACCAAAGTTCCACTTGTTCCGGGCGCGTAGTAGGCCCGCAATTGATCTCCGTCCCCGAGTGCGATGTCCAGGCTGCGCACGTTCGGATCCGCCGCATCCAATCCGCGGGCCGCGGTCGGGATGATGTGGGCTAGAATCGTTTGGGAGTGGCCGCCCCTGGCCCAGAACGGCGGCGTGCAGGCCGTCCCGTAGGGCTTAGGCCGAAAGCGCATGGCGTCTAAGCCTGCAGTTCCCGAAACTCCGGCAGCCCGCGCAGGACGTCCAGGTCGCTGTTCGTGCGCAACTCCACCTGAACGAAGTATCCTCGATCCCGGGCCCGTGTTAAGAGGGCGATGGCGTCCGTGAAATCCCCGGTGACCGCGAACACGCAAGCGCCGCGGAAGGCGCTGTAGCCGTCCTTTGGGGCAAGTTGGAGGGCTAGATCCACATGCTTACGGGCCTCACCATGACTGGCCAGGCGCGCCAACAACAGAGCGAGGTACAGTCGTGTTTCTTGATCGTCCTTGTGACCTTTGAGGTGGGCGCGGGCGGCCGCAATGCCTTCGTCAGCCACTTCCAGGGACTCCTCGTAGCGGTCGAGACGTTGCAGGACGCTGTAGAGTTCGTCGTACGACGGAATGTGTTCCGGACGTAAGCTGATCGCGCGCCGTAGGAATCCAGCGGACTTCTTGAAGTTGCCCTCACGGGCAAAGATGGCTCCCAACAGGCGATGGGCGAGCCACTCGTCGTTGTCGTGTTGGATCGCGGCGCGATACTCCCGAGTCGCCTCAATCAGGTGACCGGAGATGTGATAAGCGAAGCCGAGAGAGGTGTGGGCTTCCGCGGACTCTGGATCGAAGCGCAGGGCTTTTTCCGCCATCTCACGAGCTTCGACCAGGAACTTCTCGTCACCGTCCCAGATCAAGTACTTGCGCACGTTGGCCTCGGCCATGGCGGAGTAGGCGATGGCGCAGGAAGGATCTTCCTCCAAGGCCTTGCGCAGGGAACTCATGGCGATCATCAGGTGCCGGGAGGTTCCA
>JBLIMI010000156.1:0-7586 GCA_047638655.1 Minisyncoccia bacterium
AGCCTGACGAGTCTGCTCGTGGATCGATTGGGCACGGGCAACCTGGTCTTGCTCTCCATTGTCCTGCTCGAACTGGCCACACGCGTGGCCCTCTCCATCGAACGGCGCTTTGGGACCCGTGGGGATCCGCAGTCGCTTCAGGCCCGACCCGACGAAGCTCTGGGCGGCAGTCGTTGGGCCGGCATCAGTGAGGTTTGGCGTTCGCCCTACCTGCTCGGCATCAGCGGCTACATGATCCTCTACGGATTGTCCTCCACTTTGGCCTACTTCATCCAGGCCCAGGTCGTGGAAGTCGCGGCCAGCAGCGACGAGGAACGCACCCGCATCTTCGCCCACATCGACCTCTACACCAATGGCGCGACCCTGCTCTTCCAGGGTCTGATCACGGCCCGCCTACTGCGCTGGATTGGCGCCGGCCCCACCTTGATCCTGCTGCCCCTCTACAGCCTGGTGGGCTTCTGGGTCTTGAGTTCCGGGCACTTCAGCGGAACCGAGATGCTAACGGCCCTGATGGTCTTCCAGGTCCTCCGGCGCGCCCTGGCCTATGGAGTCTCGAAGCCAGTGCGAGAGGTGCTCTACACGGTCGTCAGCGCGGAGCAAAAGTACAAGGCCAAGAACCTGGTCGATCTCTTCATGCCGCGCACCGGGGACGCTCTGGGAGCTCTGGCCTCAGGCAAGCTCTCCGCGGCCGGCCTGGGTCTGGGCGCCCTGGCCCTGACCGCCATGCCCGTGTCTTTGGCCTGGGTCGGCTTCGGACTCGGGCTGGGGGCAGCCTTCAGGAAGCGGACCGGCTAGAAGCCGAAGGTCAAGCCGCCGAAGAGGACCAATCCTTCAGGACGCAGCGCCATGTCGGCCTGGGCCCCAGCGAGGCTCTGGAACTCGATCGACGCGTCCGAAGTGGTGAGCGCGTACTCGTAGAACGCGCCGGTGTCGAAAGACCAGTCGTCGTTGATCTGGTAGCTCATGCCGAGCACGCCGGCTAGCGCCCAGTAGTCGGAGCCCACGACGCCCACGCTTTCCTGAGGCAGCCCGGAAGACGCGGGATAGGTCACGGTCACCTCTCCCAAATCCACATCGGGAATGTAGGAGAGATCCAGCCCGACAAACGGGCGCCAGCGGCCGCTCTCCCCCATGCCATCGAAGAAGTACCTGGAGCTGAGGATGTAGTGATAGGTCTCGAAGTCATCCGCTTCCAATTCTGCCGAGAGCGGACTCAAGCTGTCGGGGTCGAAGCTCCGTACCTCGAAGATTCCGCCTAACGAGAGATGATCGGTCACCATGTGGCGCACGCTCAAAGCGCCCCCGTAGTTGGGGGTCAAGGTCGTCGTGTCCGAGCCCTCGTCGCCCTCGAGCACACCGGTTTGGCCCGCCGCTTCCGCCGAAGCCCCGTAGAAGGCCCAACCGGTGGAAACTCCAACCGTGGTGGTGCCCTTGCCAAAGCTCTCCCATGGTTCGCCCGAGGATCCCGCTTCAATCGTTGCGCATGAGGATGCGCCCAACAGCAGAGCAGCGAGGCCGGGAAGAAGAAGCTTGGGAGTCATGGAAGAATGGCAGGGGGGGGACATTGGGTCGAAAGGTGTGGAACGCAAACCGCCGCAGAACATCACGGCGCGATCACGGTGCCGTCCGTGATGGTGACCGTGGGAGCCCCAGCGATGCTGGCCAACCAGCTAGCCACTTGGGTTTGCATCTCGATGAATGCGGCCAGATTCTCCGCGTCCGCATCCATGTCCGGATTGGGGTCCAGCAGGCTCGAGTGCGTGCCCTCCGAAAAGCCCACGGCCCCCGCGTTGGTGGCGGTCGTTGCGGTCAAGACCGTCAGGCCCAACTCTGCGATCATCGGATCGGTACCCGAGAGCGGCGCGCCGGACACGTAATTGGGAACCACCTGATCGGTCAAGCCTCCGCCGGCGCCCCCGCCGACCACTTCTTGCACGAAGATGGGCAGGGCTCCTCCAGCCAGACTGGGGCTGAAATTGATCGGGTCGCCGCTGTCGACCGTGGTTTGGGCAACGACCATGAATGAGTCGAACTCGGGCGTTCCCTGGACCACACCCGCTGCGGCGAGTCCGCCAACCACGATCGGTCCGAAGGTCGGGGACGCTTCCAGCATGCGCGGGATTCCGCCACCGGGAACATTGAGCGTGGCACTCTTGATGACCGGCGTCATCGCCGCGGCGTCCAGGGCAACAAAGGGCGTACCCACGATCGCCCCGAGGGACATGCCCACAAAGTGGATTTGAGCCGGATCGAAGTCCGGGCCGACGATCGCTGTGCTGCTGTCAACGTCCATGTTGTCCGTGATCAACTTGACCACTCCGAACAGGTCCGCCACGGACTGACGCAGGTTATCGCGCTGAGTTTGCAAGCTTGTGAGGTTGATGAAGTGCGCACCAGAGGTGTCGGCCGTGCCATCGGGAGTCGCCGCCGTGACGTTGCCCGAACCATCCTGGGTCACCAAGTCGAGACCGAAGGACCGTTCGCGCAGCATCCCGTCCTGGGTTCCCACGTGCAGGCCCGCGGCCACCACGACGCCGTGCAAGGGCAGGTCGATGGCGACACAAGCAAAACCCGCATCCGCCAAGCTGTCTGCAATCGCGATCATCGATGAGCGGTCGGCGGTGATGCCATGCTGGAAAATCACGACGGGCCAGCCTGTTCCCGGTTGAACGTTGCCACTCATCGCGTTCGGCAAACTGATCAAGACGGGAACCGTCTCGGCCGCGGTCTGCAAAGGCAGCGGGTTGTGCTGGGTGACGTGCTTGTCGGTCTCCATGGGGTCAAAAGCCCCGGTGCCTTCCAAGAAAGAGAAGCGTGCGGTCCAACGCTCCGTCAGGGGCGCTGGGTCGCTAACCACTCCGCCGGCCGGGTTGGCCGCCGCTGTCAAGTAGTAGGGCAGGGTCAGGGAAGCCGCGTACACGTCGGCATGGCCGGTGGCCCCCATCAAGAGCACCGAAGTGTCCCCCAAGAGACCGAGCAGGGCCCCCGTGGGGACCTGGTTGGCGGGTGCTGCGAAGCACGCCAGGTGCTGATTGCTCGGCGAGCCTGCGCACATGCTCGCGAGCACCACCGCTTCACCGCCGGCAGCCACCGCCTGGACAGCCGCCAACCCCTCGAACAGAGACTGGGTGGTGAACGTCAGCGTGCACACAATGTCATCCTTGACGATCGCCGGTGTGACATCGGTGTCCGTGCTCGCCACGTTTTCCATGGCGTTGATCAGGACCTGCAAGCCCGCCAGGGGGTGGTTCGATTGCAGCGGGTTCGTGATCACATCCGCGCTGGCGATCAAGTAGGTGTCGCTGGGACGAACGGGCTGCCCATCCGTGCCGAGGATGCCATTGGTGACCACCAGCATGTAGCTCTTCTTGGGCGAGAAGGGCTTCAGGGGCACCACGGCGTAAGTGGCATTTGATGGATCGGAAGCAGCCGGCGCCACCACGTAGTCCGTGCCCGCGCTGAGTTGAGTCAGCACGTCCGTCACCGATTGTCCGAGGGTCAAGCCCGTGGTGCCGCTGACCGCCAGGGTCACCTCGAACAAGCGAACCGTCGTGCCCGCCGTCACCGTCGCCGGGTCGACACCGGAAGCGAAGGCAAAGGATCCCGGAGCGCTCGTCGACCAACCGTCGAGGGAGTTGAGCGAGTCGAACAGTGGCTGCTGCGCCATGACCGCCGCGGGAGGCAAGTTCAGTGTCGCGTCCAGGGAACCCGAGAACAGGATGTCATTGGGGAGCGGTACCTGTCCCGTCGCGGGTGAGTAAACGAACTGCACCGAGGTCGGCTCTGCGACAACGGTCAGGTCACTGCTGCACGCAGCGCCAAACAGAGAGGCCAGAAAAACGAGCGGCAGTCGACAATTCATGGGTCCGGGGGCCGATATAGGGGGGGGGAGAAAGATCCGCAGACGCGTGCAGACTACCCAAACCAGACCTGAATCGCAACTTGAAGCGCCGTCCCCCTAGCCTCACCTCAAAACCACCAACTGCAGCCTAGCGTCTTTCTTTTTGGCGCTCGAGGAAGACGGAAAGCAGAGCGACATCCGGAGGCCGGACTCCATCGATGCGGCCAGCCGCACCCAGGGTCCGGGGACGCAAGGCAGCCATCTTCTGTTTCGCTTCCATCGCCAATCCACTCAAAGACTCGTAGTCGAAATCAGCGGGGATTTCGGACCCTTCGCGGCGCCGAGCCCGCTCAACATCTTCGAGTTGGTTCTTCACGTAGCCCTCGTACTTGATGTCGGTCTCTAGGGACTCAAGCTCTTCGGTGGAGAGGCCCAGGGGTTGCAATGCCTGCAGCCAGGGATCTTGCTCCGCCAACAACACCTCAGGCCGGCGCAAGCGTTCGGTCCAGGTCTTGCCGTCCACACGTGTTCCATCGCACAACTCCCGTGCGAGCCGCAAACGATCTTTGCGTGCCCGATAGTCTTCGTACTGCGCCTCGCCCACAAGTCCGATTTCGTGAGCACGCTCCACCAGGCGCATGTCCGCTGTGTCTTGCCGCAGCAACAAACGGTACTCCGCGCGACTGGTGAACATGCGGTACGGTTCCGTGGGCTGCGTCACCACGAGATCGTCGATCATGACACCGATGTAGGCTTCGTGTCGCGCGAGCACAAAAGCCGGTCGGCCCGAGGTCCAAAGCGCGGCGTTGGCCCCGGCCATCAAGCCCTGAGCCGCCGCTTCTTCGTAGCCCGACGTGCCATTGATTTGTCCCGCGAGATAGAGCCCCGGCACGTCCCGCAAGGCCAGTGTGTCATCGAGCTGAGAGGGCACCACGAAGTCGTACTCAACGGCGTAACCAAAGCGGTGAAAACGCGCTTGCTCCAAGCCGCGAATGGTATGAATGAACGCTTCCTGCACCTCGCTTGGCAAGGAAGAGGAAATTCCATTGGCGTAGATCCAATCCGTGCTGCGACTCTCGGGCTCCAAGAAAATTTGGTGCTGGTTCCGATCGGCGAAGCGCGTCACCTTGTCCTCCACGGATGGGCAGTAGCGAGCCCCTACCCCTTCGATCGCGCCCCCGTGCATGGGTGAACGGTGTAGATTCTCGCGGATGATGTCGTGGGTCTTGGCGTTGGTGTAGGTCACATGGCAAGGCAAGGATTCGAGCACGGGAAAGTGGGCCCGCGAGGTCGACCATGAAAACGGTCGCGGCGACTCATCCCCGTGTTGCTCCTCCAGTTCATCCCAGCCGATCGAGTCCGCCACCAAGCGCGGCGGCGTCCCCGTTTTGAGGCGGGCAATCTGCAAGTTGAAGCGCGCAAGGTCGGCCGCCAGAGCCGTAGCCGATGCTTCCCCGGCGCGCCCCCCTTGGAAGCGCTCCTCCCCCATGAACATCACGCTGCGCAGGAACGTGCCGCTGCAGAGGATCACCGAGCGCGCCGCTAGCTCTCTACCATCCGCCAGGCGCACGCCGCAAACCCGTGGCCGCGCCTTCGTCATCCCATCGGCCACGAGCAGGCCCGCCACCTCACCCTCTACGATCTCGAGGCCTGCGCAGGCTTCGACAGCAGCAGTCACCTGCTCCCGGTAGATGTGGCGATCCGATTGGCACCGGGGCGCACGCACGGCCGCCCCCTTGCGCGTGTTCAACATCCGAAACTGCAAACCGGAACTGTCCGCCACTTGGCCCATCAAGCCACCGAGGGCATCGATCTCTTTCACGATCTGGCCCTTGCCCAATCCCCCGATGGCCGGGTTGCAACTCATCTCGCCAAAGAGGTCCCGGCGAAAGCTCACGATCGCCGTGCGCGCGCCCAGGCGCCGCGCCGCCAAGGCGGCCTCTACCCCGGCGTGACCCCCGCCCACCACCAACACATCCCATTGCGCCTCGGGCGGCGTGGGATGGGGATGACAGCGCTCCAGGGGCGCAGGGAGTCCGGGCAAGCTCAACATGGGGCGCCATTCAACTCGGAAGCTCCGGCGCTGTCGATCCATTCCTTAAAACCACTCTCCATTCCACATCGAAACGCCCGTAATGACGGTCTTTTGGCCGCAGCAGCATTTTCTAACCCTGATTCGGTCAATTCCGCAGCTTTGACTCAGTTTGGAGCGCGGGGCGGCCGAGTTGAACGGCATGTTGTCCTGGATCTTCCGACACCGCGCACGATTGCGCGTCCTCTACGGGCTCGCACCGGCGATCACTCAGGTGACCCCAGCAGCCGCCTGCGCACTGGCGGAGACGAGCTCTCCCGCCTTGCTGGAAGCTCCCGCTCCAAGCAAGGCCGTGGAGCAGCTGGCCCCCGGAGAATGGGCAAGACGCAGCAGCTATTTGCTGTTGCGGCCCATGCACCACGCGGGCTAGGAAAGGGACAGGGACTGTCTGGGTTCCGTGTGGATCGCCTAGGAGCTTCCCGCAAGCCAGCCATCGAGGGTAGGCTGTGGGGAACCCGAGCCCCGACCTCAATGACTCTGTTCGCATCCATCCTGCTTCTCGCTCTCCCTGCCTTCCCCGCTACAGCCTCTACCGAAGCTCAGCAAGTCTCCCTGGAAAAGCTGATAGAGCAGTATCGCCAGCAGCGCGATCGCCAACTGGCCGGTTACCGGGAGGAGATTGCCAGCGTGGTGACCAATATGGAGGAGACCCTGCGTGAAGGTCGCCACGGTGACCTGCTCAAGCTACGCACGCGCTTGGTGCGACTGGGCTCGGAAGCCACGCCGTTGTTGGTGCTGGAACTCGACCCCGGGAGCGGAGCCAGTGAAGCCCTGCAAGGTCGCTCCAAGCAAGTGGCCCTGGTCCTCTCGGAGCTCTCCACCAGCAACGTCACCGTGGACCTGCTCAAGCTCCTCCACGGCGGCACGCTGCTAGGTCAACAAAATGCCTTGAGCGTGTTGGCGCACAGCGACGACCCCAATCGTGTGGGCCCGGTCTTGCGTGCGCGTTTTGCCGAGGTCGATGGTGAGATGCGAGCGCGCATGATCGCTGCCATTGCCACCCTCGGTGGAGAGGACAACTTCAACTTCATCGGCGACGTGCTCGGCAATAAGGATCCGGCCATTGTCAAGTCTGCCTTGCTGGCGTTGACCGAACAGCACTGTGTGGATGCCGCACCCAAGATTGGCGATCTCGTGCGAGCTACGCTGGCTGCAGCCGAACACATCCCGGAAATTGTTGACTTCTATCGGGCCTGCCCCGAGGTCGTCGATGAAGACCACTGCAAGGACTTGGTCAAGTTGGCCCAGGCGGTCAAACGCAATCCACGCATGGCGGAACTTGTTCTCTTTCTGCTCAGTGAACACGAGGACGAGTGGGATTCGAAGATCAAGAAGGAGTTGAAGTTGCTTGCCGAGGCCGGCAGCAACCGCATCTCGGAAGCAGCCATGATCTGTCTCGCACGCTCCGGTGACCACCGCATGGAGAAGAAACTGCTCGCTCCATTCAACGCCAGCATCGAAAAGAACGATGGCCTCGCCTCTAGCTGGCAAAAGCGAGCGGAAGTGAAAATGCGAATTGGGAAGTACAAGAACGCTATTTCAGACTTCCTGGAAGCGCGGCGCTTGACCGAAGGCTACCAACGTTCAGAGCCGGACATCTACATCGGCATCGCCCGTTGCTACGCCCGACTCGGCAAGGAAAAGGACGCCTAC
>JBLIMI010000157.1:0-7583 GCA_047638655.1 Minisyncoccia bacterium
GAGCCTGACGAAGGACCTGGCGGGCTTGAACTTCACCAACATCTCGCTTGAGGTGCTCGAGCAAAACCTCTTCGCAGAGACCATCGCATCGATTGACCGCCAGTTTGAACATCAACCATTGGTGCAGGCGCAGCTCTTGGGAACCATGGGAGGCGTGCTGAATAAGCTCGGGCTGCTGGACTTGGCGATGGACCCGATGAAGCGTGCGCTGGGAATTCGCCGCGAGAAGCTCGGGGACGATCACCCGGACACGTTGGGCTCGGTGGGCAGCATGGGATCCCTGCTCGAGACCCAAGGCAAGCTGGCTGAGGCGGAGCCCTTGAACGCCGGACTTGATCACTGTGCCGGATTCACTTGGGGATAGCGCTCGGAAGGAAGCTGAAGGTGGGCTTCAATCAGGTGGGCTCGAAAGTTCGAGCTCCAACCGCCAAGCGGCTACCTCCCCTAGCCAGTCTCTAGGCCTCGGTTCGACTACCGGCGGTGGAACGTCCAACATTACGTTGCCTCCTCCGACCAACCTCCTGGATTGTGTGCTCAGTCTCCGCGATCAAGCTGGCGGCAACTGCCTTCCGGCTTCGAGTGCGCCGACCCTGGGCCTGCTGTATCCGATCTCGTACGAGTGGTACATCGACGCGGCCACTGGTTACGTCGGCATCGGTAACCTCGACCCGCAGACCGAGTTCGACGTCAATGGCACGATTCGCTCACGCAGCGGAGGATTCGAGTTTCCCGATGGAACACTCCAAGCAACGGCCACGCTCGTGGGCCCGCAAGGTGACCAAGGTCTGCCTGGCCCGCAGGGAGATCAAGGTGTGGCAGGACCGGCTGGTGCCGATGGTGCACAAGGCCTGCAGGGAGATCAGGGTCTGCAGGGCCCCGCTGGCCCGACCGGTCCTCAGGGTGAGACTGGCCCGCAAGGTATCGAGGGACCCGCTGGACCCGGCTACTCAGGAACGCAGGTCCACGTGGTTGGGATAGGAGACTTCGTCACAATCCAGACGGGGAGTAACAACGTCTTCACGGGCTTGACTTCCGGTGATGGTGGGAACTATCTGACCGGTACTCAAAACCCGATCATCGCTCCGCTCCACCTCCCCAATGGGGCAACAATCGACACGCTCATCCTGAAGGGCCACGATAAAGTCATCAGTTCCGACTTGAGGATACGTCTCGTGAAGTCGCTCCATCAAACGGCCACCTTCACGATGCTGCTCAGTGACCATAGCAACACCTCTGCCGGGGACTACTCCCACACAAGGTCCACCAACTTTGTGGTCGACAATTCGACTTACTCCTACTATTTCCAAGCGCTCCCCACAGGGGGCAATTGGCATAGCGCGGGCCACCTCTCCATTCAGGCGGTCGTCATCGAGTACACAATGCAGTGATGGGATACGAAAGCGCGTTTGTCTCCGCCAGTTCGAGTTCAGCGAAGATGACGTTGTCGAAATGGCGGAGAGATCGTCATCCTTTGGAAGGCCCCTGGGTAGTGACGAACCTGGCGAATCGCTCGCGGCCCCGCGCGGACCTGTCGACCGCTGGCGATGCCATCGGTGACGGCTACTCCGATCTCCTCGTCGGCTGCCCCGTTACAAGGACGGCGAGACTGCCGAGGGAGCGGCCTTCGTCGTAAGCGTCGCGTGACGCCCACCTTGACACGCTCCAGCCCCTACACCCGGTTCTGATCCGCGAGAAGCGTCTCAAGAATGTCGTTGCGGCGACCCATGACCTCTTCCTCGAAGTGCTTCTTCCACTCGTGCGGCAAGTGGTTCTTCACATCAGGCTCCGTATCGATCCGCTGCAGCACGTCGCGCAAGTAGAGCTTCACGTTCACGACCGCAGCCTCCGCTGTGCGGATCAAGCTCATCATGATGCAGGCCGTATTCCCACCGCCTTTCGTTTGGTAGAAAAGCCAGTTTTTGCGGCCGACTGCAATCGGACGCATCGCCCGCTCGGCAGCGTTGTTGTCGATATCTAAGCGGCCATCCGTCACGTAGACATTCAGCGCCTTCCACTGCGTACGCGCATAGTACACAGCCTTACCCATCGGGCTCTTCGGCAGCACCTTCGCTTCGGTTATTGTGAGCCATGCATCGATTAGACGCAGGACGGGTGTAGCGTGCGCCGCACGAAGTGCGGCTATTCCTTTTGGATCGAGCTTCTTCTCCCTTGCTTTTGATTCGATGGCATAGAGTTCGCCGATCAACGCAAGCGCTTCCGCACTCAGGTCGGGATCGGTACTTGCCACCGACTCGAACTTCCTGCGAGTATGAGCCCAACACGCCACTTCGATGACCTTTCCAGATGCGTAGAGCGCGTCGTAGCTTGCCGTGCAATATCGAGAGGTCGTGGTTGGGAGGGATTAGATAGACATGGCCGGGCTCGACTTGCATCTGGTCCTCGATCTCTGACACCGGCATGCTGCTCGCCCGTTGCAGCAGTTCGACCATCATGCCCTCCTCCGACGCGGCGACCTCACCCTCTGGATCTCCCCGGAGGCGATCAAGGCTTGGAACGCCAAGGCGACCGGGGGTCGGGGAGCACCCCGCAAGTATTCTGACCACGCCGTCGAAACTACCCTCACGCTTCGGATGCTCTTTCACCTGCCGCTTCGCCAGACCGAGGGATGGGTGTGGAGGTTGGCGAAGGCCCTTTGAATCGCTTATCCTCGTCGATCGAGTATTTGGACAGGAAGGGCCCATCTGACTTCGGCCTCTCTGAAGGAGGGGGACGCTGGCGCGCTATTTGAGCGCCCCCTTCTTACGACTTCGTTTTGGAGGCAGCGTCTGCGGTGGCCGCTGCTGCTGCCGCTTCCATGATCTCTTGTGCGAAGTCGCCTTCGAAGAGATCTTGCTCGGAGCTGCCATCGACGACTTGGTCGATGACGCGCTGCTTCTTGATCAACGTTCCAACCATTCGGGCGTCGAGCGAATCCTGCAGAACCAGGTGTTGCACCAGCACGCTGTCCTTTTGGCCGATGCGGTGCGTTCTGTCCTCCGCTTGAGTCATGTGTGCGGGGACCCAATCAAGTTCGGCGAAGAGGACATGAGAACTCGCGGTCAGCGTCAGCCCAAAACCGGCGGCGGTGATCGAACCGATGAAGAGCTTGCAGGTCGGATCTTCCTGGAATCGATCGACCGCGGCTTGCCTCGCCTTGATGCTATCACTGCCTGTCAACGTGACGGCTTCATCGCCGAAGGGTTCGGCCAATTCGGCGATGACGGAACGGTGGTGAGCGAAGATCACGAGTTTTCCCGCGTCGTCGATCACGTTCTTGATGTGCTCAATCACTAGCGGAACCTTGGCGAGGGCCGTCGATTGCCGGATCTTGGCCAGTTCACCAAAGGCTGCGTTGATACCAGCGCGCAGGGCGGCCAGTTCGGCCTCTGTCTCTTGCCCGCCTTCGCGCGATTTTGAACGAAGCTCGCGCAGTCTGCGTTGATGCTCTTCCCAAGCACCCGTTTCGACCGCGATCAGTTTGGTGATGTGATCGGAAGCGAGCTCGATGACTTGGCGGCGTTTGGGCGGCAACTCCGGCAAGACTTCCGCCTTTGTGCGGCGCACCATGATCGTTCCGCGCAACCTGTAGTGAAGCTCGTCGAGGTTCGCTACACCCTTGAAGTCCCAGCCGTAGCGGCACTTGGTTGGTTTGCAGTAGCGCTTCGCAAAGTTCCAGAATTGATCGAACTCTTCGGGCGCCAAGGTATTGACGATCGCCCACAGCTCGATCGGCCTGTTGAGAATCGGCGTGCCAGTCAGGAAGACCTTCCGTTTGGCCTTTAGCGAATAGAGCGCCTTGGAGCGTTTGGCTTCCTTGTTCTTAACGTAATGGCACTCGTCCGCAATCAAGACATCCCACTTCCCTCGCAGGTGCTTCTTCCACTTGCGCAAGATGTCGTAGTTGATGATGACTACATTGGAGTCTTCGGGGAACTTCTTGCCGGCGACACCGACTGGGCCCCTATTGACCAACCAGGTCTCGCACTCACGTTGCCAGTTGAGCTTCAAACTGGCGGGGCAAACGATCAGGACGCGCTGCGCGGATTCGTCGGCATTGATCAATCCAAGCGCTTCAATCGTCTTGCCCAGCCCCATCTCATCGGCGAGCAGCAAGTTGGGGTGATCTAGACCGAAAGCGATCGCGGCGCGTTGGTAGGGAAAATACTCAAGGCCAGCTGGGTGGGGTACCGAGATCTCCGAGTCCTTCGCACAGCTGGCGGCGTAGGTGCTGGCCATCGCGAGCTTCTTGATTTTGAGCGCTCGGGCGGCCTTCTTCAGCTCCTCTTCGCGCTCCTTCCCCGCTGAGCCCGCACGTTCGATTAACGCTGCCGCGAGCTCCGGAGGCGCAAACTCAAGTAGTTGAAGCGCAATCTCTACGTCGCTTGTATGCCAGACGCGCAGCAACTCGTGCCCGCAAAGCTCGCAGTCTTTCTTTCTGCACTTGTAGCCTGAGTGCCATCGCAATCCGGCCTTCTTCGGGATCGCACGGTCCTCGTACTCACTCGTAAGGATGAAGATGCCCTCTACGGGCTCCGTCAATTCCGGGTTGCTCAATGGGATAATCCTTCGGTGCGCTGGCAATTCACACCCCCGACGATACGGAGTTGGACGAGGTTCTGCAGCCCCCTTAATTTCGATCGACTTCACTCTGGGCCGTACGCCCATGGTGTCCGAAAATATGATCGTGACCAATCGCTCGAGGTCGCGGGTGTTTCGTGCAAGCTAGAATGGGTCGATGCTCGCCGAGACGTACCCAATCCGAGTCCTCTTGATGACCTTCACCGGCTTGGTGAACCGGCAACCGGCTGATGTCATCGCTTACCTCGTGGAAGAGAACCGGGTGCTCAAAGAGCAGATGAAGGGTCGCAAGCTCAGATTGACAGATGATCAACGCCGACGCCTTGCCGTCAAGGCCAAGGTCCTTGGTAGAAGAACCTTGAACGCGATGGCGACGATCGTCACGCCCGACATTTTGATGCGCTGGCACAAACGACTGATCGCAGCCAAGTGGACCTATGCAGCACCGAAGCATGTTGGTTACCCAGGGCTGATGAGGAGGATCAAGGTCCTCATTGTGCGTATGGCCAAGGAGAACTCCTCCTGGGGCTGCACGCGGATCCAGGGCGAGCTCAAGGGGGTTGGCCACGCCGTTGCCCGATCCACCGTGGCCAACGTGCTACAGGACAACGGGATCAAGCCTGCCCCTGACAGGCCGTCATCCTGGAAGAGCTTCCTGAAGGCGCACTGGGGACAGATTGCAGCCACCGACTTCTTCTCCGTCGAGGTTTGGACTCCACGCGGGCTCAAGACCTACTACGTATTGTTCTTCATCGACCTCAAGACACGAGTGGTCGAGATCGCCGGTATCACGACCTCCCCCAACGAAGCGTTCATGGCCCAGGTCGCTCGCAACCTCACCGTCCCGGTCACCGGTTTCCTCCGCAAGGCCACTCTCCTCATCTGCGACCGCGACACGAAGTACACGGTCGCGGTCAAGAAGAGCTTGGAGAACGCCGGTACAAAAACCGCGCTCACCCCGTACCGCGCCCCCAACTGCAACGCCTACGCGGAACGCTTCGTGTTCTCGATCAAGTCCGAGTGCTTGAGCAAGATGATCTGCTTCGGCGAGGCTTCGCTGCGGCGCGCGATCAACGGTTACATCGAGCACTACAACACCGAGCGGCCACACCAGGGCACCGGAAACGTGACGATCCAAAGGCCCGAGCCAAGCATCGGCGACATCGAGTGCAACGAACGCCTCGGCGGGCTCCTCAAGAGCTATCGCCGCGCCGCGTAGGTCCGTCAACTCTCAAGTCGAGTCCAGGAGCTGTGGAGAAGGTGTGCGCGGGCCGTTCCACCATGGCCCTATCGTGACGGCCGAAGTCCTTGTTCGCGGGCTAGATAGGCGCCGTTCCTATTTTTGGATAGGAGTGCGTCCAGCGAAGGCTGGCATATTCAGTGGGAGTCAGTCCCACGGAGGTAAGAATCAGAAACCTTATAGCTTGGATCGCAGCGCCGGAGGAGACAAAGTCGCTGAAGCCGATCGACAAAGCGGCCCTTGGGGTCGTGAGCGAGTCACCGGGCCGCAACGTAAGTGAACCCGTAGGTGGCCCCGTCAATAAATTGACTCCGAAGGCCGAGCCCTCTCCTGTCGGGCGAAGGCAACATGACACGCCGAAATCTGATCGATACGGCGCGTCACTTCGGCGGGGTAGTAGGGGCAGCACGGTGACAAGGATATGCCTAGCAACTGGAGAAGCCGTCCACGTCCCGCCGCGAAATCGGCGGAGCAAGGTAGACCGTATAACCGGAACACCCGGGAAATCGGTCGAAGACGTGACGGTGGCGGCTGGGTCCGTAGTAGTGATGAAGCGGGGCAACTCCCGTGGAGCAAAGGGACCCTGCTGCACACGATTCCGAAGTCAACACGCGAGGCAGGGGTGAGATGATAAAGACGCCCATTGATCTGCAAGAACTGAGACGACGGATATACGTCAAGGCGAAGTCTGAACCGTCTTGGCGCTTTTGGGGACTGTACGCGCACGTCTGCAAGACAGAGGTGCTGCGCGCTGCGTATCGAATGGCCAAGAGGAACCATGGCGCCCCGGGAATCGACGGCGTCACCTTCGAGGCAATCGAGACCGCTGGCGTGGAGCGCTTCCTTGATGAACTTCGTAAGGAGCTCACTGAACGCACGTACCGTCCTCAGCGGGCACGGAAAGTGAAGATCCCGAAGGGTGGCGGCAAGTTTCGCCAGCTTTCGATTCCCACGATCCGGGACCGGGTGGTCCAAGGTGCGCTGAAGCTCATCTTGGAACCGATCTTCGAGGCAGACTTCCAGCCGGGGTCTTTTGGCTACCGGCCAAAGAAGTCAGCGCATGATGCGGTCAAACGCGTTTCGGAGGCCATCATCAGAAGCAAGACTCACGTCATCGACCTGGATTTGCGAGCTTACTTCGACACGGTGCGACACCACATCGTGCTCGAAAAGGTCGCGAAACGGGTAAACGATGATGACGTGATGCACTTGCTGAAGTTGATATTGAAGGCTTCCGGAAAGCTGGGCGTACCCCAGGGTGGCGTGATCTCCCCGCTGCTTAGCAATATCTATCTCAACGAGGTAGATCGTATGCTGGAGCGGGCGAAGGTGGTCACGCGAAACGGCAAGTGGGTGCCTATTGAGTATGCCCGCTTTGCCGACGACCTGGTGGTCTTGGTGGATGCCCATCCCCGTCATGCGTGGCTGCGTCGGGCGATTGCACGACGACTCCGCGAGGAGTTTGCCAAACTGCAAGTTGAAGTGAACGAGGACAAGACCCGAACCGTGGAACTATCGAAGGGTGAGAGCTTTGGATTTCTTGGCTTTGAGTTTCGCCGGATCCGCAGTCATGCGGGCCGCTGGATGCCACTGCGAATTCCGCAACGAAAGAAGCGGACTCAGTTGCAACACAAGCTCAAGGACATCTTCCGACGCTCTCGATCTCGGCCAATAGGCGAGGTGATCGCAAAGATCAACCCGATCCTAAATGGCTGGGTCAACTACTTCGCCCACGGGCATTCGAGTCGCTGTTTTTCGGGCATCC
>JBLIMI010000158.1:0-7549 GCA_047638655.1 Minisyncoccia bacterium
AGAAATCGTGTTCCGGGTCCGTCAAGTGGAGACCTACCTCGGCGATGGTGACATCGAGACCATCGAGGCAGAGACCTACATGCGTGAGTTTAGGCGCCTCAGCGCCTGAGGCTCGGTCCATGTCTGGCATGAGCACGCGACTCGGCTTCAGAACCCGTGGCGGCCCCACGCAGGGCTGGGGGAACATCTTTCGCTTGGCCTCATTCGCGCGTTATTGCCAGCGCTCCGGAGATGTGCAGACCGTCTTCTTCGCCGAAGGTCCGGTCGAGGTTCGAGACTACTTGCTCGACCAAGGCTTCGAAGTGGTCATGCTCCCCGAGGACATCTCCCCCGCCGAGGAAGACCGTGCACTCGCGAAATATGACGCTGTCGAAGTGCTCTTCGCGGAGATGCTCGACATCACACAGGAGCGCCAGAGAGTTCTGCGCAAGCACACCGACCGCCTGGTGATCTTCGACGATCTATGTGACCACATCTACGAGGCCCATCTGGTCGTCTCTGGGCAAGACCTTCCGAGTTACGCCAACCGCGCACTCAGCCATCCGCTGACAGAGTTCTTAGTTGGTTACGACTACTTTCTTTGCCGGCCCGAGTTCATTCCATACGCGCAGCGCCAACGGGAGTTTTCCCCGCACCTGACCCGCGTCTTGGTCACTCTCGGCGGCGGCTCCTATGACGTCGGTTACCTCAAAGCAGCCATGGCATTGGCCAAGCTCAATGTGGAGGCGACGTTTGTCCTGGGCTATGCCGACCAAGGCGACTTGCCCGACCGCATTCACGAGCTTCTGCCCCATGCACAAGTCTTGGCTGGCGTAGATGATCTGGAACAACGCATGTGGGACAGCGACCTGGTCATTGGAAGCGCGGGCTACACCAAGCTCGAGGCGGCTCTGACGCAAACCCCCTGCTTGATGATGTCGGTCCAGTGGCACCAAATTCCGCTCGCTGCGGCGTTCGCAGAACGCACGGGCACCCCCGATCTGGGGTACATGTCGTACGTGGAGCCAGCCGCGCTGCTTAAGGAACTACGTGCTATGGAAGCACCTGAGACCCGCGCCGCCCACGCACGCAGTGCTTGCCTCGCCGTCGACGGCAAGGGCTTTGAGCGCGTTCATTCGGCCATTTTTGGCGAGGCTGCTTAGTGAACTCTTTGCGTGTCGCCGTCGTGGTCCTGGCCCGGGCCGGGTCGAACCGTCTGCCTGGCAAGATGATGGAACCCTTCGGTTCAGGCAGCGTGCTGAGCAGTGCTTTGCAACGCTGTCGATCCATCGCTAGCGCGGATGAGATCATTCTAGCGACAACGACCTGCCCACAAGATGACGCCCTTGCAGCCGAAGCCATCGCGCTCGGTATCGCGGTAGTTCGCGGAAGCGAGAACGATGTGGTCGAGCGCATGCTGCAGGCCCTAGATGCGCTAGAGGAACCATGCGACGTGATCGTTCGTGCCTGTGCTGACAACCCCCTGTTCATGCCGAGCATCGTGGACGCCGCTGTAGCCGAATTGATTGAAACCCGTTGCGACATGCTGACTCCTTTCGAGTACGCGACTCTCCCCTTTGGCTTTGGCTTGGTCGTCATGACCCGCGATTGTCTAAGCCGGATCGATGCGAATGCCAAATCAGCATCCTATCGGGAACACGTCGAAAACTATTGCCTGGAGCATCCCGACCAATTTCACGTGCGTTACCAGATAGCTCCCGAAGGTCTAGCTTGGCCCGAATTGTGCATGACCTTGGATTATGGCGTCGACTTGACCCGCTTGCGGCTACTGCTCAAGGTGCTGGATGGAGTCCCCATTCAAAGTCAACCGCAAGCCGTGATCGATCATTTACGGAGCGCGCAAGTTTGGATTGAAGGCCTCAGTGAGGGCAGCCCCGATGGTCATGACCTGATCCTCCTGGCGGACGATCGCCCCGGACTCCAAGCACCGCTTGGAGTGTTGTTGGTGAACGAGATCGAAGTCGACCAAGATCGCCGTCATGGTTTGCGTTATACCAATCCCCTTGCAAAGGGCTTTCCCGCCGAACCGGTGTTCCTCGATGACACACCTGGACTCAAGGAATCAGCATTGGACTTCTTGGTGCGAACGGCGGAAATGGCCGTGCCACTCCTGCTTGCGGCCCCCGCTCGCCCCATCAATCTCCTCGAGTTTTGTGCCCCTCCGCCCGAGAAGCGCGTCCTTGCTGAGCAACGCCGGGGATTCCGCGCCCCCGCGGAAGAGGCTTTCCCCTTAAGCGTCGTCCTCGACCATGCCGAGCACGCGCCGGAACTGCTGGAAGCACTTCTGAGCGAATTGGAACAACACGAGGAGAGCGATCTCTTCCTAGCCGGTGGGAACGCGAAAGAGCTAGCGCACGCCGTCCAACGCCTCGGAGCAGACCGTGTCCACGAGGGCTGCCGCGCCGCGGACCCCTTCCGTGTCCTCACTGTCACAGGGTCAGATGACTTGGTTATTCCGGGTGCCCGAAGGCCTTTGAGAGAGGGATCGATGGCTTCGTTCTGGCGATCACCCCTAGCCCGCGGTGCGCGCGCAGAAATCTTGAATCGAGAGGCAGCCGAGTGACTCATCAAGTCGCCATCTGCCAGCCGCATTACATCCCATGGATCGGCTACTTCGAAATGATCGACCGCGTCGACGAGTTCGTCTTCCTCGATGATGTGGATGTCATCCAACGCGATTGGAAGACTCGCAACAAGATTCGAAAGGAACGAACAGGGCAAGACACCAAATGGCTGAGTGTCCCCATCGCTCACGAGTGCAGGCGCCTGACTCCCATATCGGAGGCACTGATCGGTGGCGATGGAACCTGGCGCAAGCGTCACATCGACGCATTCACCATGGTCTACCGTGAGGCGCCGTACTTTCTTGAAGCCAAGAATTTGCTGCAAGGCGGTCTCGCCCGTGAGGCAAGCACTCTGGCCGACTTGAACATCGGGCTCATCAAAGATGTTTGCGAATACATGGGAATCGAAACCCCAACTCAACGGGCTTCCAACCTCCCGTCGGCTGGCAAGAAGACCAGCAAACTGCTCGCGCTCTGTGATCAGGTGAAGGCCAGTGCCTACCTGGCAAACAATGGGTCGGCCTGTTACCTAGAGGAGTCGCTCTTTCAGGCTGCGGGCATCCAACTCACCTATCAGGACTACGAACATCCCAGCTACAGCCAGTTCAGCGCCGAACAAGGTCTGAGCTTTCTCTCGCACTTGACGGTCCTTGACTTGATTGCCAACCAAGGTCCCCACTCTCTGGACATCCTGCGCCAAGGCCGACCCGCTTGCGCAACATGAGTCAGGGCCAACTCTTGATTGCGGGCATGTTCAGGTCCGGGACCACCCTTCTGTCACGCTTGCTTAGCGACCACCCCGAAGGGCTCGTCGTTTCCGACCCTTTCGTCTACTTCTTCAAGCATTACCGCAACTTGCACATGCGAAAGCTGGGTTTGTCAGACTGGCATCCGGATGAA
This sequence comes from Minisyncoccia bacterium, assembly GCA_047638655.1. Classification (GTDB taxonomy): domain Bacteria; phylum Planctomycetota; class UBA1135; order UBA1135; genus JABACD01. The sequence goes on from JBLIMI010000158.1 coordinate 3,465, forward strand.
CCCACACCCGACTACTTTGGCGGGGCGAGGCGCAAACTGTTCGAGAGCCTTCAAGCAGCCAACTTGCAGGAAACACTCCCAGAAGAAACTCTACAGCAATTGATCGCCGACATACGGAATTGGAAGTCAGACCAACACCCGGAACTCTGTGCGCGGCTCGATGAGTTACACGCAGACACCTTCGCTGCGGCTTACGCTGCCCTCATGGACTTGGCCGTCGACATCTACGGCCACGGGGAGACGGCAGTCGCTGGTACCAAGGTCAGTTGGTGCGAGGAGTTCCTGCCCGCCATGGCCCGGGCCTTCCCCCACATGCGCTTCGTCATGCCGGTGCGTGACATTCGCGCGGTGGTGGCTTCACAGAACAATCAAAGATTCGAAGGGGAAGGCAAACGGCCTCTCCTGTTCTACGTTCGGCACTGGCGTAAGAGCGTAGCACTGGCGCACCACTACTCATCAACCCACCCGCTGCTTCGTGGGCGTGTCGCACTGGTTCGCTACGAGGATCTGGTCAGCGCTCCCGAATCCAACTTGAACTGCATCATGGAACACGTCGGGCTAGCCCCTAGGACCCTGCAAGTTAGCGCGGGTCGTGATGGACAAACGCACAACTCTTCCTACGAGACCGGGGCCGAGGGCATCTTCACAGGCTCGACCGAACGTTGGCGACAGGTACTCTCCGAAGACGAGATCCTAGCGATCGAAGCCATGGCAGGTCCGGAGCTCGCGATGCTCGGTTACCGTCTGGGAAGCTCGATCCCCCGGCCCATCGAATGCCTGGAACTGGACTGCGAACCCTCGTTCGATAGCCTCTCGCCCTGGCTCAAACCGTTTGCAGCAGCCGCCTATGTGCGCGATTCACGTGCGCGCAAACAGGAATATCGGAGAGAGGAAGAGCGCAGGGAAGTGCTCGAGAGTTCAACGCAGGGCCCGCCGCAAGTGGAGCGAAGCCTCTTCCTTGTCGATGGGATGCTACCCGCGCTACGTCGTACCTGGGGCAATTGAAGGAGCGCCGCTTCCAGGGCGAAGTCAGCTGCTCCTGAGCTAGACGGATGTTTCGGTGCTCCCCGTGAGCCGCGTGATGATCTTTTCGTAGCCCATGTCCCACGGGGTACCGGCCCAGTCAGGGCACTTCTTGCAGGCACTTGTCTCAACGATGGCATCGTTCAGGTGCTGCATACGATGGCGCCAATAGAAGTCTCCATGCCACTGATCGAAGAGGGTCGCTTGCTTCACGTGCTCATTCACGGTTCGCTGTTCCCAGTCGATGGGGCAAGCCTTGAGCAACCCCTGATGGTTGACAACGACCCGGCGGAAAAAGTGTGCGCAGGGCCAGCGGGCATCCCAACCTGGCCAACTGCTGGTGGATGGGTCGTTCAAGCCCACGTTGGAAATCATCTCTCGCACGACAACTTCTGCCACGCGGGGTGACCAGTACTCACGGAATTCGTCCACCTCGTCCACATTGCTGTCTTGTTTGACGAAGCTAACCATGACCTTGACATCCGCCCCGCTGGCATTGACCAAATCGATGAAGTGCAGAACGTTGGCCCGCGTCTTCTCAAAGTTGAGTCCCACGCGAACCTTGTCAAAGGTCTCTCGATGGAGCGCGTCCAAGGAGAAGTCCACGACGGCGACGCCGCTTTCCAAGAGCCGCTGGGCGCGCTCGGGGGTCAACAAGGACCCGTTGGTCGTGAGTCCAACGGGGCCGACATTCTGGTCCCGCGCATACTCCAACATCTCGAACAGGTGTGGGTGCACGAGCGGCTCACCATCGGCTGTGATTCGGACAAACCGCACGTCGTGCTGCGTACACTCGTCGATCACTTGTTTGTAGACCTCGAGGCTTTGATGCTCTTTCTTGATTAAGAAGGACGGTAATTCGCCAGCTTCATCACGCAATGATTGAGGGCAGTGAATACAGCGCGCGTTGCATACGTTGGTGATGTCGAACATCACGTAGGTGGGGAAACTGGCGCAGGCGTCCGATTCGAATCCGTAGGCGGCGGGCATGCGCCGCTCATCGACCCTCGCTGCAACCGTTTCAGGCTGGTAGCGAAGCGCTTCCGCATCGACAGTGCTCGCCATTTCCAGGAAGCCAGCCAGGCTCCACTCTCGTTCCTGGGGCCACGTCTCGGAGTCTGGCAAGAGGCCCCGAAGAGAGGCTACTGCACGACTATCGAGGAGGCTCTCCTCATAAGTCACGCGGTGTTCCACGTCATAGGCAAAGCGCCGCCCCGCCGGGTCATTGCGCAAGCCAGACAAGGCCTCCTCGGGTGACGAAGCGCTTAGTTGGATCCATGTGCGTGCTGCCAGAGCGCGTATTCCTATACCCACGGGCAAGCGGCAGTGTTCCCACTGGGTGAAGCTGTCGTGATAAGCCGGGTCGAAGCACGCAAGGCCGGATAGCGCCAACTCGACATCGAGGAAGACCTGAGTCGGGTCCACCAAGATCAAGGTCTCGGCGGTGTCGGCGAGTAGGGCTCTCTCCAGGTCGGCGGTGCTTGCGAGTCTGTCCCATGGACTCTCACCCGGTTCGTTCGCCCAGATGTAGACGTGCTCCCCCAGTGCCTCCACTCGCCGCTCGAAGCCGGAGCGTTGCCATAGAGATCGCAACTCTGAATTGGGATAGCCTTGGCTACAGTCCACGATGACAAGCGCCCTGATCTTGGTCATGGACTCCTGATCGACCCATATAGAGCGATGCTGAATATTGTTCTGGAGCCCGCGATGCGCACTCCAACTATTGAGATCTCCCTACGCGAGCGCCCCAGCTAGTACTTCCACGACATCCTGGTGCTTGAAGGGCTTTTGCAGGAAGCCTGCGAGGCCCTTGCCCACGAAGCGGCTGGTGGCATCTTGCCCGCTATAGCCACTCATCAACACGACCTTGCACTCGGGATCGAGGGCACGTAGTACGCGGAAGGTTTCCTCGCCATTCATGTGTGGCATGGTGAGGTCCAGAAAGACCACCCGGTAGTCTTTTGGATTCGCCCTGAAGATATTCGTTCCTTGTAGACCGTCAGAGGCTCCGAAGACATCGAATCCCATTAGTTCCAAGCAGCCCTTCAAGACGCTGCAGACGGTTTCGTCATCGTCCATGACCAGGGCCTTACCGCCGCGAGTGAATTCCAGTTGCGGGGGCGTCCGCTGAGAAGGCTCGACCAGATCAGTTTTCGAGACGGGCAGCAGAATTTTGAAGGTCGTGCCCTTGCCCGGCTCTGAATTGACCTTGAGCGTGCCGGAGTGTCCTCGGATGATGCCGAGAGTTGCCGCGAGCCCCAGACCGCGACCTTCGGACTTGGTCGAGAAGAACGGGTCGAAGATCATGGAGAGAGTCTTCTCGTCTATGCCACACCCCGTATCCGAAATTTCAAGGAAGACATACTGCCCAGCGCTGATCGAATCATCAACGTAGCTCCCCGCAAGGTACTGCGCATCGGCCTCGACCAGTCCTGTTCGGATAACGATCAGGCCACTCTTGGAGCCAATGGCATCCGAAGCGTTGGTCAAGAGGTTCATGGCCACTTGACGAAGTTGCGTCGGGTCCGCCTCGACACTTGGAAGTGCATCGAGGAGATCGTACTTGAGCACGGCCTTTTTCGAGATTGATGCCTGCAACAGGTACGCAGTCTCCTCAATCAGTCGGTTGAGACAGATGAACTCCGTGAGGAAACGTCCTTTGCCGGAGTAGGCCAACATTTGGTGGGTCAACTCAGCCGCACGGACCGCTGCCTTCTCGATGCCCCTGACCCGGTCCAGAATTGGCGACTCAGGCGGGAGGTCCTCGAGAATGAGCCCGGCGTTGCCAAGAATGCCCACGAGGAGATTATTGAAGTCATGGGCGATGCCACCCGCGAGAACGGCAAGACTCTCCATTCGTTGCGCGCTCTGGATTTTTTTCTCCAGTGCCAGTCGGCTCTCTTCGGCCTGTTTGACGGGAGTGATGTCGATCATCACACCGTGCAAGCGCGCTGGAATTCCATCCTCGCTAATGACCCGGACGTGATCACGTATCCAGACGATGCGGCCATCTGCCGCGCGCATCCGGTATTCGAATTCGTGGTCATCGCCCTGCCGTGTGG
>JBLIMI010000159.1:0-7534 GCA_047638655.1 Minisyncoccia bacterium
GATCCGCGCGGCCCCACTTGCGAATCTCCTCACCTTGGTTGTTCATCAGCAGCGCGTTGCACGCGAAGCGGTTCGAAACCAGGTTGTATCCGGGGGCAGCGAGATTGGGACGATGGTGGACGACTCCAGAGACTTCCTCCTCGTAGCTCTCATCGCTGACGTCCACGTAGCCTAGGGATCGCAGCCGGTCGAGGTCGGAGTTGCCAGCGGACGTCGCTGCTGATCCGCCAGCGGAACCCGCCGTGGATCCCTCCTGCGACCCGCCACAGGAGGCGATCACGAGTGGCATAGCGAGCAGGAGGCGTCCGGGGCCGTTTGACATTCGGATGTTCATCGCCCCCATGTGAAACAGCGCCCCGCCGAGGCACCAGGGGAATCCCACTGAATTCTGTGGGAGCGCAGGCTTTGCTATGCTCCTCCCGATGGGAACACCGCAGCAAGAAGCTCTGGAACTGCTCGCGAGCGGAAGCCTGCGCGAGGCGCCAGGGCGGGCGTGGACCCTGTTCGAGGAGGCCTGGGGCCTGCTCGACAGCCGCTTGGGCACCTATGTGAGGTCTTTTCGCCTGGCCGAAGAATTCCGAGAAGATTGTGGGCAGAACACACTGCTGCGGGTCTGGAGAGCACGTGAAGATTACCGTGGACACAGTTTGGACGAGTTCTACGCATGGATGTACCGCATCGCACGCCACGAGGCCCAGCGCCTCACGGACCGCGCCGGCCGTGGACCGCTGCGTGAAGCGGATGCCCGCGATGGTACTGGCATCGAGGACATGGACCCCGGCGGCGTGCATGACATGGCCCTCGGAAGCGCTGAATCCGCAGAACAATCCCAAGCCCTCGAGGGTTGCATGCAGGGCCTGGAAAACCGACAGCGCGAGCTGGTCGAACTGCTCTATGGCCCAGAGCCTGCCACGGAGCGTGCGGTAGCCATGATGCTCGAAATCTCCAAGACCCACGTCAACAACCTCAGGCACGCGGCCCTCGATGCGCTTGCCCTGTGCCTAAAACAGAAAGGAATCGCCGAATGAGCTCAGCCCAAGAACACGAAGCTGTGGAAGCGCGCTTGCATGCGAGAGCCGAGCGGCTGGGCAAGCGCTCCCTGTTGTCACCTGCGGTGGCTGATTCGGTTCGGGCGACCTTGAGAGTGGAGGCGACCCGGGAGAGCCGGGCTCGCTTCCGCAAACCGGTCGTTGTGTTCGCATTGGGCCTGGCTGCGGCTGCCATGCTGTTGCTCTTCGCTTACCGCAATCAACGCTCGAGCCTCGAGGACTTTGGAAAGGCCAGCGCCAGCATTGCCTTGCTCGAACCGAGCGGCCGTGTGCTGGCGAGCACCCCGGGCTTGCGCTCTGGAGAAATTCAGGACGCCGCGCAGTTGGAGAGCTTCCTGCTCGAATTGGTCGCGGAGGAGAGCGTGGCCGTGGCCGTTCGGGTGAAAGAAGCGGGGCACTGGACGAGTCCGCTTGGCACCCAAGACATCTTGCTTCAGAGCGGAGAGGAATTCTTGCGCAGCATTCCTTGGCGCGAAGAAGGGATGACTCTGCTCGTGATCCTGTCCCAACGACCGATTCCTGCTGAGCGCCTCGACGCGAGTCTCAAGGCGAGCGATGGGGATTCACTGGAGGCGGACCTGGGCTGTCAGGTCATCGAGCATCAGCTCAGTCGGGCGCCCCTAGCAAAATGAACCCAGCCCAATAGGCCGGATCCGCATAGGGCAGCAAGGATTGCGGGTTGATCGGCATGGGGTCGGCCGCGCTTCCTCTGCGGGTGGAAGAAGTCCCCGTCAGTCCGAGGCGCTTTTCCGCGGCCCGCACATCAGTGCGGTTGGCGTTTGCCAGCCAGTGCTTTGCTTCCGAAAGGGCTTGTAACTTCGAGAGCGGCTCCGTCCCGAGCAGGTTTTCATAGAAGCGCGCCATCAAGAGCGCCGTGGCGCGGTCGTCGACCTTCCACAAACTGGCGAGCACGCTGGGCGCCCCCGCGTAGAAGAAGCCCCAGGAGAGTGCCATCAAGCTGTTGCCGACCAGGGTCGTGCGTTGCGTGTCGCAGGCGGACAACACCACCAATTGGCAATTCGCTAGCTGCCCGTTCCACTTGTCGATCAAGTCTTCGAGGGTGAGTTCGGCGGCCTGGCCCTCGGCTTCCGCCAGGGACAGCGCCGCGGCGTACGGGCTGTCTGCGGTGCCCGCTTGGCCGTGTGTGGCGAGGTGCAAGAGTGTGCAGTTGGGTGCTTCGTGGATGAGACTCTCGAGGGTTGCGCTGGATCCAATCAGGGCCTTGGCCGAGCCACCCGCCTTACGCACGAGATCGCATGCGGTCTGCACCTCGGAGCGTGTGGCCGGTAGCGGCACGAGCCCGCTTGTGGATCCAAACTCGGGCGCACCTAGGGCCAGAAGTGAGAGGGATTGGTTCTGTTGTGCGGCGACCAGGCAGCGGTTCTGGTAGAGCGTCCCGGAGCTGGAGTAAACAAAGGCGCACTGGGTTTCTCGGGCTGCTGGGAGGGCCTCGAAAGGCAATCCATGGAGAGGGCCGTCGGGCAAGATCACCCAACGAGCTTGCGGGCTCTCGCCCTCGGGCCATAGCAGCGCCCCAAGTTGTTCTCCGAGCTCTTCTTGGCGGTTGCCCCCGTCTTGATTCGGATCGGACAAGAGCTGCACGTACTCAATCACGTCCAGGCCCAACTCGCGCATGGCCTCCTTGCCCGTCAAGAGCACCTGGGCATCGATCGCGCTATTGTCCACGTTGAACAGCGTCAACGACTCCGCGGACCAGAAGTAAGCGCGGATGCGCTCGTTCCCGCGTAACTGTTCCCGGATCGAATGGGAGTCCGCGGCCCGGGTTGCCGACCACTCTGCCCGCGAGGACTGATTCCCGTTGACGAGGTCTAGCAAGACTCGTCCACGGGCCAATTCAAATGTTCCGAATGCCTCGTGAACCCGACCGGCAGCCAGGGCGCAGCTAATGTGCAGGGCGGCGGCTTCCCCGTGCGAGATAGCCTCTTCGAAGAGGGCACGTGCGGTCGCGTCTCCCAGTAAGTCCGTGCGCTGCGCGTCGACGATGGCGAAGGACTCGAGGGAAGCTTCGTAGGCCCGCTCGAACTGTTCCAACTTCAGTGCGATGCGCGCCAGGACCCTCAAGTCTCCCGCCACGGCCAAGCTCCCCGTGTCACGCAGATTGCGGTGAATCTCCAGGGCCTGGCTGGCGAGCTGTTGAGCTTCTTCAAGACGGCCCATGGTTTCCAAAGTGGAGGCCAAGGCCGAAGCCGTATCCGCCATGTTGGGGTGATTGCCGAACAGGCGTCGGCGCATTTCGAGACCGGCCGTCAGGGTCGTGAGCGCTTCTTCGAGCCGGTGTTGGTAATGATAGAGGCCGCCCAGGTTGGTGAGCATGCGCGCCGCATCTTGGTGATCCCCGGGGAAGGCCTTGGTGCACATGGCCAGCCCTTCTTTCCAGGCTGCTTCCGCCTCCTCGTTGCGCCCCACATTGAAGTAGAGCGTCGCCAGATTGTTCCAACTCACAATCAGGGCCGGGTGGTGGGGCGGATAGAACTTCTTTTGCAACTCCATGCAGCGCTCGAAAACGCGCAGTGCTTCCTCGTACTGGCCCTTGGCCCTCAGCAAGCCACCGATGTTGTTCAAGTTTTGGGAGACTGCATGGCTCTCCGCGCCAAAGAGGCGCGTGTTGATTCGCAAGCTCTCGTTGAGCATGGTTTCTGCTCGAGGCAAGTCGCGCACCTGCACCAATTCCCAGCCGAGTGAGTTCAAGAGGGTCGCCCGCCTGGGGCTCTCTGGACCGAACACATCCTGCGCTAGGTCGTAGGCTTCCTCGTAATGCTTGATGGCCTCCTCGTGGGAGCTTTGCTTGCCCAAGAGGTGCAAACAGGCGATGGCGCCGAAGGACTTCATCTCGTCCAGGGAACGGTAAATTCCGAGGGCGCGCTGGATGAGCACGATGGCTTCGGACGGCCTGTCCGAGGAGGTCAGGCAATCAGCGAGATTGTTGAGGGCAATCGCTACCTGCGTCGAGTTGCTTCCGTGCAGTTCTTCGTAGATCTGGACGGCGCGCCGGAAGAGTTTCTCCGGCGTCTCGATATGCCCGGTACGTATGAGGGCCGTGGCCAGGTTTCCGCTGAGGTTTCCGACCCAGGCGGCCTGCGCTCCTTCCAGATCCAGCGTGATGTCAAGGGCGTGCTGCAAGAGCAGGGCCCCGCTCTCCGAATCGCCTATTCTTGTTGTGCAGTCTGCCAATCGGCGCAGGTTCACGCGTGTGTTTTTGTAGAGGCGGCCGTAGTGCTTGAGGTCGATTACGATCGCAGCTCGGACGGCTTTGGCAGCGTCGGGATACCTGCGAGCCTCGTGCAAGGCCAGGCCGATCCGACTCAGGCTGCGGGCGACCTGGGTGTGATCGTCGCCCAACATCTCGCTGCGGACGTGAGCTTGTTTGGCGGCCCAATTAGCTGCACTCAAGTAGTTCTTGGCTCGGCGGTCCTTGTTGATGAGTTCGGTCCAGCCATCGGTTTCCGCGAGTACTTCCATATCCACCGGCGCGAGCAGGATGGGGGAGCCCTCGACCGACAGGCTCTCGATCGCTTTGCGTTCCGGGTCCAGCAAGGATTCGAAGCTGGGCTCCGGGCCCAAGAGTTCTAAGACTCTGTCCAACCCAGGTGCGCGGAGCTCCTCTAGATAGTTGTCGAGATCGGGAGTCACTGACTGTGAAGTCAGGCAGGCGATCAGAATGATGGCGAGCAATGGGCTTTCCCCGGGTTCTTGGTCTGCGCGGCAATGGGGCGGTCGAGGCGCCCCAGGCGCTGGATGGATCGTCCAGTCTAGAGTCGACCGCAAGAACCAACAATCTTCACTCGGAGGGGCTCTAGGATGGCTCTAGGGGTTCTTGTTGGCCTGGGCGGGTCTGGGGAGCCTCTCTGTGGATTGAACTTCGTGTGAGAAAACTACGCGAGTCTGCAATAAAATTGATATCGAGAGTAACAATATTGACATACGTGCTATATATACTCTCATCATGACGAAGGAAAGCACCAGCGGGCCCTTGTCCCGTATCGAACAACTCAGGACCAAAGGGCAACTCGACCCCAGCCAGGCTCGGGTCCTGGGCCAGGCATTTGGCCGCCCGGCGGGGGACTCACCCGAGCAGGCAGATGCATCCGGGTCCCCGGAGGGGAGCGCCCAGCGCTTGACCGGCACCTTCCTGGAGGGCGGCGTTACGGAGGAGAGTCTCCGCGAGAGCGCGCGCTTGACCGGCAGGCGCATGGGGGTCATGTTCGGAGTCATCATGGGCGTGATGTTTGGCGTTGTGCTCGGTTGGGAGCGATCGATTTGGGCGAAGCTCACGATTGGTTTGCTCTCTAGCGTGCCGCTTGGTGTGGCCTTCGGCTACGCGATGTTCCTCCTGCAAATACGACCCGCAGTGAGTCGGCAAATTGCACTGCACCGCGAGAGTGGAGATCTGGCCGCCATTCCCTTTGCCGATGCAGGGCAATGTCCCACCTGCCGATCAGAAGAGTTCCGGCATCTGACCTGGCGCAATCCGAGCATGCTGCACTGGATTCTCAACCCCGGACTGGCGGTGAATGAACTGGCCTTCGGACAACGCATTCCTGCTGAACTCAACATCTGTAGACAGTGCATGGGGCAATCCGTGGACTGCAATCACTGTCACCGGGCCATCGACGGCATGCACTGGAGTGGCAAGGGTGCCTTCGGTCACTGGGGCGGGCTGCGCTGTCCCCACTGTGATGCAAGTCTGCCGTGCCTCTCGAATGCCGTAGCCTGGGTCATTCGATTGCCCTTCACCCTGCTCGCCAAGCTTGGAGGTCAACGATGAGCGCTGCTTTCGGAGAGTGTCCCACATGCACCCATCGCATGCGCATTGAGAGCATGCGCTGTTGGCGCTGTGGAACCACGGTCAACGGCCAGCTTGCGATTCCGCTGGTGGCGCGCTTGCCCGAGGATCAGGCGCGCTTCGTGGACGTCTTCTTGCTCGGCAACGGAAGCCTCTCCGCCGTGCAAAAAGAGATCGATTGCTCCTATCCCAAGGCGCGCCGTTTGCTCGACGACACGATTGCCACCTTGCGGGCGGAGATCGAGTCGGCCCGCCTCGAAAAAGAAGAGATCTTGGACGCCCTCGAACGGGGCGACCTCGAAGGTAAAGAAGCCGTGCAACTGGTGCGCAGCCTGATCGGTGTGGTGGACGAGTGACCCGCCCGCGCTGGTTTACTGGGGTGCCTTCAAGGGCCCACGAATGATTCGCAGGATCTTGCGGTCCTTGTCGATCACAAGGGTCGAGGGGATCGGCAAGCGCTCGATGTCCACGACCTCGGTGATCAGAGAAAGGTCACCGCTGCCATCGTTGGTGGAACCCACGTAGAAACCCGGGAACTCGGCTCCACGGCGCTTGAACAAGTCTCTCGCGGCGTAGAGATCCGCTGGGGCGTCCATGGACAGAGCGACCACATGCTGGCCGGGGCTGGCGTCCAATTCTTGGAGGTCCGGCAATTCGGCGATGCAAGAACCGCAATAGCTGGCCCAAAAGTTCACGTAGAGTGTTTCGCCCGCGGAGAGCGCAGCGAAGTCCATGACTCCTTCTTCTCCTTCACTGTCGAGCACGGCGATCTTGGCCGGGAAGGTGTCGCCAACAGCAAGCCGCATCCCCTTGGGCAATGGATCGGGCATGCTGGTGGTGAGCGGTAGAATCTGCAAGGCCTCATCCGAGCCTTCGATCAGATGCACCCGATGGTTGGCGGCGAGGGTGCCAAAATTTTCGAGCACACCCGAGGGCCATCGCACATCGATACGCGCTAGCTGCGCACCGCCCAGCCCGAAGACCAGCTCGGGAGCCTGGCAAGAGGAGTACCCCGCGCCTCGCGTCAAGACTTGGGCTGTGGTGTGACCATCAACGGTCACGAGCACTGTGGCCCCGATGGCTTCCCACTGGGACTCGGTGGCTTCCAATCGAATTTTCAAGAAGCCCCCGCGCGTCCCGACGTCGTTGCGATAGAGGCTATGGCGTTCTCGTTGCAAGTTGTGAACGAAGATGTCCACATCTCCGTCGTCGTCAAAGTCCGTAGCAAGCACGGCGCGGCCATCGTTAGGGGAGTCGGCTCCCGAGAGGTCCGAAAGGTCCACGTGACCCGTTCCTCCGCGATTGAACCAGACCTTGTTGCGCTCGTTTCCGCTGAAAGAGCGGCCGGCCGAGAACATTTCCGTGTTGTGCCGGTTGAGGTAAGCACTGTTGCCCACCTTCTCTTCCTGGAAACCGAGGTCCGCAGTTGCACTCTCGTCGGATTCAGATGCGTTGGCTTCTGCTACTGAGGACGCCACCACGTGGCGCCAGTAGGTGCTTCATGTGTCGAAGGGCTGATCGCCCGTGACGAAGCCATTGGCGCAATAGACGTCGAGAAAGCCATCGAGGTCCAGGTCGCAGATGGCCGGGCTCCAGGCCCAGCTCCCACCGAGTCCGCCCTCCGACTTGGGCCGGCGCTTGAAGCCGCCGTCCTCCTGAGCAAGGAAGATGGAGTTGCCTG
>JBLIMI010000160.1:0-7533 GCA_047638655.1 Minisyncoccia bacterium
GGCCCGGGGGTCACTGTTCGCTTTGAACGCCAGGGCCGTAGCGAACCCACGGCCTTGCTCTTGGCGGAATTGACTCTTGATCCCGGCCTGAAGTCCATTCGCGCCCAAAGGCTGAAGTCGATCCTGTTCCCGAGCCCGGCTAAGGACGGCGCTTTCGATTCCCTGCGTGTGCGCTCCCCCGTGACCTTGAGCCGTGATGGCCAGACGTATCTCTACTATCAAGGCCTCGCCTTCCACGACGAAACAGCCAAGAGCCCCACCGGACTGGTCCTCGCTGACTCGCTTCAAAACGAGTTCACACGCCGACACGAGGGACGACCTGTGCTGCCCTTCGATGGAGATGCGCTCTTCGGCCAACACGCTGGAGGCACCTTCGCTCTCTTGACCCGCAGCGACCGTGGCTTGTGGTGGTCGGCGGATGGTGAACACTTCGCCCCCATCGACCTCAGTATCCGCGGACGCTTGGCCTCGCCCGGGCTCTTCCGCAACGGGGACGCTGAGGATCTCGCACCCGGAACCATCCACTGGGGTCTGCACGTGGCGCGCACCGCTCCCGATCCCTATCTCGAGCGCTTTGAACTACGGGTCAGTGGAGAACTCACACCACCAATCGCGGCGACGATACCCACGCCGTCCCTGCACCGAAGCTCTGGGTGGGCCGAAGCCGCCACATGGAAAGAGCAGCACGTCCGTTCCAGCGCGGCGGCCGTTCAAGTACGGCCGCGCTACGTATTTCTCGGCGCTGGAATCGTGGAGAGCTTCGGTGGTCACAAGCGTTCTAGTTCCAGCGTGGGTCAGGCCCCTTGGGAGGCTCTCTTCTTGAATCGCTCTGTGGCCAACCTGGGAATCGAGGGCGACCTCACCTCCAATCTTCTGTGGCGACTGGACCACGGAGCGATTCCTGACTCGACACCTAGGGCCATTCTGTTGCTCGTCGGGCGCAAGCAACTCGAAGTTCAATCTCCCCAAGAAGTCGCGGCGGGAGTCGAGACCATCCTGCGCCGCTTGCGTGCGAGTCGGCCATCCGCCGAGGTGATCTTGACCTCTTTGCCCCTGGACTCGTCTCTGGGCGAAGCCCACTTGAAAGCTTCCGCGGAGTTCAACCGCCTGCTCGCGAAGCTCGGCCGCAGACCCAACGTGATCTTCCTCGATCTGGCAGGAGTCATGCAGCAGTCCGGAACGAAGGCCTACGGCGCCGCGGGCGAAGCTCTCACCGTGGCTGGGTACGAACAGTGGGCGAACGCACTGGATCCCATTCTCGATGAGCTCGAAACGCTCGTTCCCGAGGGAGCTGACGCGCGACTCAGAAAGTCTCAGCGATAGCTCGACTCAGCATTAGCTGAACATCACGGACCACAGGATCGCGAAAGGAACCGCCGTGGCGATCCCAATACCCACGAGTGGCAACAGTCCGAGAGCAACCGTAGCGGCGCCCGCCTTCTGGTTCCTCGCGTCCATCGCATCCTCCGCACAGGCCCCGAAGGTCGCAGCCGCCAACCAAGGAGTAACGAGAAAGTAGATGAAAGGCGCCCTGTGCTCGCTATTCAATCCAAGGGCGGACAGGGGGAGTGTGAACACTCCGAGCAAGATCGCAACAGCCATGCACCCGTAGAGCAGCACGCAGTAAACGTGAGGAGAGCGGCGAAACGCCAACCAACTCAGGAGTGTTCCGGAACTGAGTCCCAGGAAGAGCTTCTGTACAAGAACGTGCTTGTCGGTAGAACTCCACCAAGAGTCTCCTTCAGAACCCATCAAGAAGCTCATGGGGTAGAACACCAAACTAAAGATGCTGATCGGCACCAGCACACCGAACAGTATTGCTGAAACAGGATGCCGAAAGCAGCGCGAAATCCTTCGTACAAGAAGCCCACATCGGCCCAAGAAGGAGGCGCCCGGCATTGGCTTCATGACCTGTTGGCAGCAGCCCACTCTTCGTCGGTGAAGCGCGCAGTGATGTGTTGCGGACAGTTCCAATCAAACGCAACCACATGAAAAAGGATCAATCGTTCGACCTGGGCCCGGTACCCAGGATCGGTCAATTGCGCCAAGTGCTCTGGATGCTGCCCTGGGTCAAGCACTTCGGTCGTCGCCATCAGCTTGAGTCGTTGACGCCCTGGATAGTCCATGAAGAAGAGTGCAGCCCGGGCGCACTTGTCCAGGTTTCCAAAGCTGATGTACTGCCGGTTGCCCCTGAAGTCCGCATAACCCAGTGTTCTGTCGTCGAGCACCTTCAAGAAACCTGCAGGCCCTCCGCGAAACTGAACATAGGGCCACCCGTCTTCATTGACCGTGGCCATGTAGAAACTGTCCCTTGCCGCGATGAACGTGGACTCCTTGGGGGAGAGATGCTCATCGTCGATGTCCCAAGCCTCCACCTGAAGAGCGGAGTCCCGAGATCCAAGTTCAGATTGGGTGGCCTTGACCGAGTCCGTAAAGGTCAACTGAGTGTACTTGCGCGTCATGCCTGACTCTCAAGGACTAGCCAGGGCCGGCCGTCGATGGACTGCGGGGAACTGGCGCCAAAATCGACGATGGCGTCCGTGAATTCCAGCACGTCGACCCCCATGTAATGCAGTCCGGCGTGCTTGGTCACTTCGCGCACGCGCTCGACTCCCTGTTCGAAGAGTTTCTGCATCCCGCGCTCTTGCCCCATTCGAATCTTGAGGCAACCCGCAGCGCATTGAATCAGCCCTTGAATAAACTTGGCTTGCAGCGGGTCATGCTTCGAAACATGCCACAGCCCTTCCCAAGCCTCATGGGCTTCCCAGAGGTACCCGAAGTTGTAGAGGTCGGCCCCATAGAGATAGTCCTGCGACTCGCGCCAATATTCGGGCGTGACACTGGGAACCGATTCTTCGGGCGCGCCGTCTCGAAAGGAGTGCCCTTCCGGGTTCCGGGTGGGGTGTGGGTGCTCTCCCGGGACGAACGCATAAGACGGAAAGTCGATGGTCGTGTAGCGTTGCTTGGCCATAAATTCGCGGGTACCTAGACAATCGTGAACGGTGCCCATGAAGTATAGTAGCCCGCGCCGAACCAAGGCCGCCATGGGTATCTTCGATCGCTACTTTCGCCCCTCGGCGGACTCCACTCCGTCAACCACTCCCCACTCGGGAGCCCCTCGTCCAGATCCGGTCAGCCAGGTGAAGCGCTACCACGCGATCACCAAGCATGCCCCGGGACACTACGCCCGGGGACCGCACGCGCTCGACTGGGAAACGCAACCGGATCCGTTCAGGAGTTACTCGGGTGCCGAACGGATCGAACTCCCGCTGGACTCGGCCACGCAGGCACCGACGTTTGACGAAGCGGCTGGAGAGGGAGGCACACCGAGTTGCCCCTTGAATGAGAGCAACCTCTCAAGCCTGTTGCAGTTTTCGCTCGGACTCTCCGCCTGGAAACAATATGGCGACTCACGCTGGGCTTTGCGCATCAACCCTTCCAGCGGAAACCTGCATCCGACCGAGGCTTACCTCGTCTCGGGCCCCGTGCCTGGGTGGCAGGAGTCTGGCTTTGTCGCGCACTACGCGGTGCGCGAACACGCCCTCGAAGTGCGCGCCCGATTGAACGCTGCCACCTGGGAGCGCATCACCGAAGGAATGCCTGCGGGTGTGTTTTTTGTGGGGCTCAGCTCAATCCTCTGGCGCGAGGAGTGGAAGTACGGGGAGCGCGCCTACCGCTATTGCCAACACGATGTGGGTCACGCCATCGCCGCCATCGCTTACTCCGCGAGTTGCCTCGGCTGGAAAGTCCGCATGCTGGACCATCTATCCAGCAGTGACCTGGAGCAAGTGCTGGGTCTCGGCGGATTCGGGGACGCGGAACCCGAAGAGGCCGACACTTTGCTCGCGATCTACCCGGGCGACGTGGACGCCATGCGCGAGCTCTCAACGGAGGCCCTTCAGCTCTTCGCCAATCTGTCGTGGAGCGGCCAGGCCAATCAGCTCAGCTCGGATCATCTCGAGTGGGATGCGATCCATGCCTGCGCTTTCGTGGCCTCCAAGCCCAGCACGGTGCCTGCCAAGAGCCTTCAACGTCCTTCACAGCCGCCAACCAACGAACGATCGCTCGCGGCTCGCACACTTTTCGCCGGGAGGCGCAGCGCGGTGGCGATGGATGGCAAGACCAGCATGAGCCTGCTCGCGTTCCTGACCATCATGGAGCGCTGTCTCCCCACCGCCGGACGTGTCCCTTTTGCGTCCTTTCCCTGGAGCCCACGAGTGCACCTGCTGGTCTTCGTGCATCGGGTGGAGGGTTTGCAGCCAGGGCTTTACGCCTTGCTGCGCGAGAGTGAGAGCGGTGAGCGCTTGCTGGCCAATCTTGGCCAGGGCGAACGCGTTGCTGAAGCTCCCGAACACCTACCACTCTATCGCATCAAGCCCGGCTCGTTCCAATCGATGTCAGCTTCTGTTTCCTGCGATCAGGCCATCGCCGGACAAGGCACTTTCAGTCTTGGAATGGTCGCTGACTTTGACCGGTCGCTTGATGAACTGGGCGCATGGTTCTATCCGAGGCTCTTCTGGGAAACCGGCCTGATCGGCCAAACCCTGTACCTGGAATCGGAAGCGGCCGGTTTGCGCGGAACAGGCATTGGCTGTTTCTACGATGACTCGGTGCACCAACTTGCAGGGCTCTCCGGCTCTTCGTTTCAGAGCTTGTACCACTTCACCGTTGGCGGACCTGTGGAAGATTCCCGCATCCAAGGCCACCCGCCCTACTCTCGCTCTTAAGACCCCGAGACGACGCCAGGGTTCTCAGGCTTCGTAGCGCACGAACTCTTGAGCATGCTTTTGAGCCATGTCCCCGAATTCTTGCGGATGAATGCAAGCCGCCAGGATTTCGATCGAGTCCGCCAGGCGGGGGCCGGGGCGATTGAAGAAGGCATTGCCATCCGCGACCCAAATGGCCCCAGCGTGCACCGCGGGCCAATCGAGTCCTTCGAAGATGGAACGCAAAACATCCGGTTCCTCAAAGGTCCGCTTCAATGGAAAGCCGCAAGGTTTCACGAGCACCACATCAGGAGCGGGGTCGAGCGCTTTCAACTGTTCCTTGGTCAAGGTCGGCGCGTGTTGGCCAGCCTCGGTCACCAGAGCAAATCCCCCGGCAGCATGCACCAACTCGGGCATCCAGGTCCCGCCCACCATCACCGGGTCGAGCCACTCGATGGTCAAGACGTTGGGGCGCGTCGCGAGTTTCTCAGAACGATCAGTGATGGCCTGACGACGCGCTTCCAACTTCGCCACCTCGTGCACCCCACGCTCCGGTACTCCGAGTGCGCTGGCCACGGCTTGCACATCATCCATCACTTCGCTCCAGCGAGTTGGATGCAAGTTGACGATGGTCGTTCCGGGTAGCCTCTGGGCGCATGCCCGCTCCACATCCGCATAGGAAACCGCACACACATCGCATAGATCCTGAGTCACGATGAAGTCGGGATGCAAAGCCTCCAAACCATCGGTGTCAATGTCGTAGACCGCCAACGCATGGGTCATCAACTTGCGAACGTCTTGGTCGATCTTGAGGGAGCTCGGAGAGAAGCTGACCTTGCTGGAAGTGATCACAGTCCGGTCTTGAATGCTCTGCGGGTAGTCACACTCATGGGAAATACCCACAAGGTTGGGCTCGCCACCAACGAGGCACACCATTTCGGTGGCGGACGGAAGCAAGCTGACGACTCGGAGTTCAGCAGACGGTGTTGATTGTGCAGGATTCATCTTGTGAAGTTATAAATGAGAGCCGCGGCGCCACCCCGGAGTTGGCGCCGCTGCTTATCGATCGCATTGGCGCGCTAGCCCGGACTAGTCATAAAGGTGCACTCCGGACTCTGCATACGAGAGGGAGCCGGAGGCGCCCCCTTGCAAAGTCTGATGTGCGGGTTCATGGGTCCTGCTGACTAGATGGGCGTGACGCTGACGTCGCCATCCACTTTCAAGAGACAGCAAAGGCGAGCACCCGGCTTGTCCGTGGTGTGGCCCAGCAATTCCTCTTCGTCCTCGTCGGCCGCTTGCACGGCCCCTTCAGCACCCTCCACGACTGAGGTGCAGGTACCGCAGGCACCTGTGGTGCAGCCAAAGTTGACCGGGGTATCGTTGGCCTGGCAGAAGTCCAGCAGGGAAGTCCCCGCCTCCACGTCGTAGCTCTTACCGGTGGAGGGGAATGTGATTTTCGGCATCTTCGATGATCTCTATCTGTGATTGGGATGGACGGTCGCGCTTCAGCCGGAGCAGGAACGAGACGGGGCAGAATGAAAGAATAGTGTGCCGACACCGTTGGCAAGCGACTGACCACGAGAAATCGATGCGTCACAAATAAAGGATGGCGCGATCTTTTGTGTGCGTGACGCCTCAAAGACGGTGGGCTGCGCCCTAAAACCCCGAGTCAGGACGTCCCAAAGTATAGGCGTGGGGCCAATTCAGTCCACATCACCGTCCACTTGGTCGCCAAAGACGGCTTGCCCACCAGCAAGATCAATCTCAGCTTCTGCGGCAACGGCGTCAGCTTCACTCCCTGCTCTCGAGTCATACATGAAGACAGGCCCCCGACCCGCTGAACGGGTCGGGGGCCTTTCTTGTTGACGCTGGTGTCGTTAGCTCTAGACCGTTCGACACACGAATAGAATCAGGCTAGCGGCCGCCCGGGCCGCCGCCGCGACCACCACGGCCGCCGAATCCGCGGCCATTGTCATCACTCATCTCGGAGTAGTCCTCGAACTGCTTGGAGGACAGGATGCCCTGAAGGGAGGTGTTGGTTTCATCGCGCATGGTGGTGAAGGCCTCACGCACGTTCTCGCGCGGCGTGGATCCATCACGCATGGCGGCGAACATCTCTTCGCGCTTGGAGTTGGCGCCGACCAGCACGCCCTGCATTTCTTTGCGCTGCAAGCCATCGAGCCCGAGCTTCTCTGAATAGCCGTCCATTTGCTCGACGATGCGATCGATGCTGCGCTGCTCGCGCTCGATCTGTCGCTGCTCACTCTCTGCTTCTTGCACGTCAGCCAAGGCCGTAGCGACCATGTTGCGCAAGCCGACGGCCGGTGCCGATTGAGGATTCTCAAGGGCGGCAGCCAGGGCGGCCACCTGCTCTTGCAGCGCGCTCAGGTCAGCGTTGCCTCCGACCGGAACGGCTGTCCGAGCGCTGCGTATGGAACTGCTCTCGAGGGCGGCCAAGCGGATGGACAACTCGCCGTTATCGCGGCGCATTTCATCCAATTGGGCAACGAGGGCGGTCCCGTCGCCACCCCCCGGGCTGAGGGCGGTCTCTGTGGGCAAAGAGGTAACAGTCCCGGCGTCAGTGGAGGAAAACATCCGAGTACCAACGGTGCCGGCGACTCCGCCGATGACACCCGCGATCAGGGCAATGGTAAGTGCGTTCTTCATGTCTCTAATTTATTGCTGTCTGCTTTCGGTCTAGTTTATCGAGTGGTTACTCGTCGTTATTCGTGCGAACAGCTGTCGTGTCCGCGTTGTACTTGAGGGTCGCTTCCTGGACGGAGGTGATCACCGTGGAGGTTCCTTGACGCTCCATCGTGCGCACGCT
>JBLIMI010000161.1:0-7479 GCA_047638655.1 Minisyncoccia bacterium
TCCACGAAGTTAGCTTCCATCGATCACCATCAGGTTTCCCGATTCAGTGGTGTGGTCTCAGCCCGTCCGCCACTGAGTCAGAGATGAAGGGTCGGGGAGGACGTAATAGCCTCCGCAGCCTCCGCATGAGTAGCAGTAGTCGGACACAAAACCCTGATTGCGAGCGCTAAAGTCCCCGTTCTCGATGAGGTCATCGGTGGTTTGACCGGTTGCGACGCCTGTGATTCCGAGGTAGGCGAGCGCCAGTGCCAGAGTGCTTCGTTTCATTGTTGATTGCCTCCGTGTCGGTAGGGGATCGCTTAGTGGAGCAATCGCAGTTCGGGGGTGGTGAGTAAGCGGCCGGCGAGAGCGGCAACGATGAATGCCTGGGCCCTATGCGGAGCTCGAGTTCCGGGTGCGAAGAGGCCACTCACTTGCACGGATTTCAATTCTTCGAAGAAATTCTTGCAGCGATCACGGGTGCATGCAGGGCTGGAATCTCCGGCACGATAAAGAATCTCGGGCCGGCGCGGGCTCGTTCTGAGATGGCGCCCTGCAAGTGACTCCACATGGGGCGATGTGGAAGATTGTTCTAGATGAGAGCTCTGAGCGCCCTAGACGTGACCCTGCGGCGTTTGCGGGATCGCGCGTTGGTGGGGGAGATTCGAGAACCTCGACGCCGACGTGGCCCGTCTTCCAAAGCTAAACACAGTTTGGAGTAGTTCTTTTCAAGACGGGGAGGTGGCAGGCCGATACGAGCCATTGAAGGTTCCGCGAACCCCCGCGGTAGCCCCACATCACCCCACCTTCCCTCTGCTGGTATCCCCAAGAACAGCACCGAGGGACACCGCATCAATCGCTGTATATGAGGACGTTCGGTATGAACCTCGCGAAATGGATTTGTTGGACTCTACTCAGTGGCTTGGCCCTCGTGGCAGCCGGTTGCTCGGCCAGTAGTGACGGAACAGTCACTGTTGGCTCGGTTGTTTCCAGCCTTCAGGACCTTGGAGTGGACCCGAACGGAACGACCACGGTCGTGACTTTTTCCCAAGCTCCGGGGGCGGTCAACGCCACCTACTTCACTGCGGACGGAGGTCAAACCGCGCAAACGGCAGTGTTGTCGGGAGCAGCGGTTACGGTGACCTGGGACGTTCGCGTCTCGCCTGCGAACACGATCAGCGTTACCGGTATGCCCGGTATCGCGGACGGTGTCAGCACGCCGACCACGACCAACGCTGCGGCGCCCACCTTCACGATTACCAATACGGCACAGAACGCCGGCATCGGTGCGGACACCCTGGAAGTGACCTTCGCCGGTCCTCGGGTGGATGAAACCGATGCTGAAGATCCCACAAGCTGGACGCTGACGGTCAACGCGACCGCCCTCGACCTGACGGGATCGGCCCTCACTCTGAACCCGGCGACCCAGGTGATGACCGTCACGTTGGGAGCTACGGCCAACCTGCACTCCACCTTCACACTGGCTGCGACCAGCCTCGTGAGCGTGGCCGATACGGCACTCTCCAGCGCTCCCGTGGCGGGGGCGGCCTCAGGGGACGCTTCTTCACCGACCCTGACCAGCGTGGTGCAAAATCTGACCGCGGATGAGTTTGGTCGCGTGGTGGATTTCACATTCAGCGAGGCCATGAGCCCCGCCTTCAGTGAGTCGAGCGCGAACTTCGCAGCCAGCGGCTCGATTCCTGCCACTTCCGTCAGCCAGGTCACCCCTGGTTTGCTGCGTGTGACCTTCAACGCTCCTATGATCCCCGGGGTGAACACGATCACGCCCTCGAACATGATGGACGTTCACGGCAACACGGTTACCCCTGGAGCCCAGGCGGTTACCCAGCCGAGCCCGGTGGTGAACTCCTACGCTGGAAACAGCGCAGTGACGGTTACCAACGTTGGTGGTGACTATGTGGAAGCAACCTTCGTTCAGGCCTTCGACCAAACTTCGGCGGACGACCTCACCAAGTGGGATCTCGTGATCAACGCGGTCACCATTGACCTGTCGCTGCAGACCGTGGCCTACGACTTCTTGAACAAGCGCCTGCGCATTGACCTCGTCGACGACATGGTCAACGGACAAGCCTTCACCCTCACGGGGACAGGCGTGCTCGAAGTGGATGGCCAAACCTTCAGCTTGGCAGACGCCAGCATCGTTAGCGGTGACGTGGCCGTTCCTACGGTGACGGGCGTGCTCCAAAACCGGACACAGGATCCGACGGGGAGCACCCTGGACGTGAGTTTCTCGGAGGATTTGATTGCCACTGGTGTCAGCACCACCGGCAACTGGGCTGTCACGGGTCGTACCGTGGCTTCCGTCGTCTTGTTGGGTACGCCGAACATCGCCCGCGTGACTGTCACCGGTGGCGCCGCCGTGCCCGGTATCGCGACTCTGGACGTCTCCGGTCTTCTTGACCTCGCTGGCAACAGCCTCGCGGCCGTGACCAATCACGCGATCACGTCCAGCGACAGCACGGACCCCAGCCTGGTGAACACCAATGGGGATGCCATTGAAGGCGCTAACAACGACACCGTTACTGTGCGCTTCAATGACGATATGGTGCAGTCGCAGGTGGAAAATCCCGCTTACTGGACCGTGGAATCGCCCATCGGAACGGCCATGGACACCACCGGCGCCAGCGTTTCTTACGCCACCGCCACACGTCAGGCCACCTTGACTTTCGATGCAGCCACGGAGTTCTTCAAGCTCGGTGACACCTATCGCGTCTCCATGGCGACCATGACCGACATTGGTGCCAACACCGTCACCACGGGATCCCTGGATGGCTCGATCGCCTTCGAAGGCAACCACCCCTACGCGGATCTGGTGTACCTCGAGAGTTCGGTCAACACCGAGGTTGTCGTGCGCTTTAGCGAGCACATGGATTACCTGACCGACCTCTACAACGCTGGCTCCAATGTCGAAGGCGTTCGCTACGTGGTTCGTGACAACGGCGGTGCCTTGCGTGGTTCGCCGAACACGGCAACGCTGATGGACTCGGGGCTTGGCGTTCGTCTCAGCTTTGGCTTTGTGATCAGCGCTTCCGACACCCTGGATGTGCTCGGCTGCACGGACCTGGTTGGCAACTACCTGTATCCGTCACTGATCATGGCCCTGGCCACAGAAAGCGCGACAGAGCCTGCCCTCGGCACGCAAGTCACGCCGCTGCAGGCCATCTCCGGCGAAAGCAATGACTTGGTGACCGTGATTTTTGATCGCGATCTCAGCCCCTGGGGCACCGAGAACTACCTGAACTACACCGTCAACGACGGCAGCACCAATGTGAACCTCTCCAAGGCTGACTTCAGCTTTGATGGTTCCGACACGGTGACCATTACGCTCAACAGCGCCACTTCGGACTCCCTGCAAGCGGCGAGTACCTATAGTTTCACCGTTGACGGGTTGCAGACTGAACAGGGTGTGAGCATGTCTTCCTCCTCGAACGTTGGCAGCCTCGCTGTGACTGGCGACACCATGACGCCTCCTGTCATCGGTGCCACCAGCGTTCGTCTGGACCGGGCCACAGCCAATGCCGTTCTGGTCTTCAGCAATGAAGCTCTGGACCCCACGGCGGCGGAAGATGAAGGTCGTTGGCTCTACAACGGTGCGACCCTGCCGACCACGGCCACGTTGTTGGATCCTACAACGGTACGGCTGAGCTTCCCGCTGAACCCGGTCGCGGGCAACAACCTCGCGTTCAACGCGCGCGACCTGGCGGGCAACGAAACTGGTGCCGCTGCTCAGGCCATCCTTGGAAGTGAGAGCACGCCTCCCGCGCTGATCTCTGTACAGGGAACCGCAGTGGCCGGAGAGGGTGGTGACTATGTCACTGTCATCTTTGACGAGCCTGTTGACTCGAGCACGGGCCTGCAAACATCGAACTACACGGTGACCAATGGTGGCACGCCGCTCAACCTGAGCTCGACGGGCGCCTGGTACGACAGCACCCTGTACTCGATGAACTTCTTCCTGGCTGCGGGTTATGAGTTTGACTCCGCTCTCGCCATCCAGGTGACCGTGAACAACATCTCGGACTACAGTTCCAACCCGATGCCGGGGGCGACTGCTCTCAACGGCATCGTTGTCGGCGACACGACTACCCCTCCTGGGTACTTGAACGCCTTCACCAACTTCCGCGAAAACGCCTTCGGGCTGACAGTGGACGTGCTCTTTGATGAAGCTCCTGACCAGACTTTCATCACCAATCCCTTCAGCTGGAGTGTCACCGGTGGCGGTGCACAGGTGGTGTTGGGTGTCACTCGCATCGATGAAGATGAGTACCGGGTGTCGCTCTCTGCGGCTCTTGGCGCTGGACATGAGCTCGAAATCGTGGCCGGAATGCCCGACCTCGCGGGAAACCTAACCGTTGCCATAACAGCAGTGACGGTTACGGAATAGAGGTTCTTACCTGATTCAAGAGGGGGTCCGCTGTCCATGGACAGTGGGCCCCTTCAAGTTCTCGGACTCTTCTCAGGGTGAGCTACAGATCTGCCCTGATCAAGCCCGATACGAACCGTGGAGTAGGGAATCACTTTCCTGGAATCAATGAATCGGAATAAAGGGACAGCGACTTGAAGTCAACAGTACCGGACGGACAATTAGTGGATGAGGTCGTTAGCGTCCTCACCAATCCCTCCTTGGGCAGCGATGGAGCCACGCTCTCGCTCAAGGAGCAGCTGCAGCTTGCGGCCGAAGAGTACGACAAACGGGCGGCGGAAGCTTTCGGGCGTGCTCTGGTGGATAGCCTGTGCGAGGACCCCGGCGATGCGCGGCGCCTGGAAGCGTTGCTGATCCTGGGACTGGCCCATCCTTCGATCCTGGCCAAGTACCACGTGTCGCTGGCTGCTGAAGGCCGGCGCTTGTGTGTGCTGCTCGAGAATTTGGGGGACGTTGATCGCGCCCGAGGTCTTTTGGAGCTCCTGACCACTCGCTTGCCTGACGAGCGTGAGCTGCAACAGGACCTGGCCAGCATGATGCGCCGCCATGGCGACACGGACCAGTTGGTGGATCGCTGCCTGGAGCGCGCCGACAAGGCTGTCCAGTCGGGCAAGCCGATGGACGCGATTCCGTGGCTACAAGAAGTGCTACTTCACGATCAAACTCGACGGGACGTGGCACGCATGATCCGTGACCTGCGCTACCAGGAGATGGAAACCCTGGCCAGGCAGCGCCGCCGAAATCGCCTTGTGCTCATTCTGGTCGTGATCTCGACAGCGCTCAGTGCCGTCTTTGTGCGCGAGCAACATATCGGTGCCGACTATGGTGCCTTGCCCTCCTTCACAGCAACCGATAGCGCCGCGATCAGCGCCCGCATTGTGGGGCTGGACACCCTGATCGCAGACAACAGCTTCTGGTTCGGCATGTTCAACGTCGTCGGTGAACGTAGCCGATTGCAGGAGATGCATGACAGGCTCGGTGCCAAACAGGCGAAGGTCAAGCGCGAGAAAATCGCCCGCGATCTGGAACGCCAGAGCCATGCCGAGACCAAGCGTCTAGCCGCGATCGATGCGGCTATGGCCGCCAAGTACGATGAAGCCAAGGAGCTGTTCCAAGGGGCGCTCGCATTGGGCGATCAAGATTGGGACCGCCGTGAGCGCATCGAGGCGAACATTGCGGCGATCGATGACCTCCTTCAGAAACAAGACTGATGTTTGATCGTTTCCTTAACCGGGGCCGCGCCCGCGTGCTGTCGCGCAATCTCGCAGCGGCCCCTTCCATCGAGAATTACATTGCCTTGGCTCAGAGCCATGCTAATTCCGGGCAATTGCAGAACGTGACTCGCGTCTGTGAGGAAGGCCTGGACTTGCACCCCGATTGCTGTGAGCTTCAGCGGCTCAAGGAGCGCTCTCAGGCTCTGATTCGAGAGGATCGAGTGCGGAGTCTGCAGCGCGACCTAAAGACGGCCCCGCGACCGGCTTTGTACAAGGAACTCTGCGAGATCCAACTCGAGGCCGGGCACTTAGCTCGCGCCGAAAAGGTGGCTGAAGAGTGGGAAGCCGTGGCGGGGGATTGCGAGGCCATTCTGCAGCGGGCGCACATTCGCACTGCGCGCTTCTTTGCGGATCGCCGCAGGGACGATGCACGGGTCGCACTCGACTTGATCGCACGTTATCTGACCGAAGAACCCAGCAGTGAGGTCGCCATGCGTCTCTCGCTCGAGATCTACAGTCGCGCTGGTGCCTGGCAGGAGGCGCGAAAAAATCTCGCGCGGTTGCTGGAGTTGCATCCTGGTGACCCCTCACTGGAAGCGCGTTTCCGAACGATTGCAGCCATGGCCGAGAGGGCACCCGGGCTTGATCAGGCCCTTCGCGAAGTGGAACGCAGTGGAAACTTTATTGACGATGACTTGGAGTGTGATGGGGAGCGGCAGGCTCAATCCATCCGACCGTTATTGCAGACCATCGCGGCCCGTCCAGGCGTGCTCGGCGCATTCTTTGTTCAAGGTGGAACGGCGTTGGTGCAAGGTCCACGAGGTGCGAGCGCCGAGCGCTACGCTCGCGGCGTGCGCGAGCTGGTGGGAATTACACGCGGCGCCGTACGTCGCCTGGGCCTCGGACGACCCCTGGAGGTCGAAATCGAGGGCAGCTTCGGTAGCTTGACCATTCGACCGGGATCCCTCGGCGCCGGAGCCTTGTGGTCCGACGAGAGATCCAGTGCCCGCACGCGAGAAGCCCTCGGTTTCTTGCTCGGAGACGAGGCAGGTGGTGGGGGGCTCGAAGCATGAAGCGCGTACTCGATCCCTTGGCGCGCATCGCCGGTGTGAGGCGCGCAGTGCTCTTTTCACAAGATGGTGTTCCCATCACGCACATCACTCGTGGAGACGAGAACACTCCCGATGCCGAAGGCCGGCTGATCGATAGCGCCGAAGACCTTTGCTCCTTCGCAGGCTTGGCCGCGGGGTTGCTCGGAGAGATCCGCCGCACTGTGGACCCCATGTCGTGGGAGGAGCCCAAGCGCGTGGTGCTCAAGGCCACTCGGGGCACCCTGGTGCTGTTGCTGTTGGAGCGCGCAAACATATCCGTTGAGCTTGAGCGGGGCATGTCCTCCGAGGAGCTACGGCTTCCGATGGAAGCCGTGGTCGCACGGCTTGCACGGGCTACAGGACGAAACTCGAACAGCAAGAAGCTGCAAGACGAGCAGAGCCCTTCACTAGAAATTGAGGAGCCGCCGGGGTTGTTCCCTGCGCGCGAAGAGACTCGCGGCACACTGCCGGAGTCTCAGTCACAGGCCGGGAATGAAGTCCCCAATACCAACACTGAGAACTGAAATGGTTCAGATCAACTTCGCACAGAAGCAGGTCAATGCCAAGATCGTGTATTACGGTCCGGGCATGTCGGGAAAGACCACGAATTTGGAGGTCATCCACCAACGGGCGCCCGCGGGCAACCGCGGTGACCTGACGAGCATTAGCACTGAAGGCGATCGAACTCTGTTCTTCGACTTCATGCCCCTCGACCTGGGTACCGTCGCTGGCATGCGGACATGCTTTCAGA
>JBLIMI010000162.1:0-7464 GCA_047638655.1 Minisyncoccia bacterium
GGCGACGGTCTACAGAACGGCGGCCAGGGGAGTCCCTTTGGCGACGGACTGCGCTGCGCCGGTGGCTTCGTCGTGCGGCTTCAAATCCTGATCCCCGATGTTCAAGGTGACGTGGCTTACCCCGGACCTGGCGACCCGTCCTTGTCCGTGTTGGGTGGCGTCAACCCCGGTGACACCAAGCGCTATCAAATCTGGTATCGCGACACGACTGGCGGTCCTTGCGGTTCGGGATTCAACCTGACCAATGGGTACGAGGTGAACTGGTAGGAATCCGTGGGGGGGTCTGGAACGCTGGACCTCCCATGTTGTTTCCAAGAGCATGAATAAGTCGGACTAGGAGCAACTGAGTTCCGAAACGCGCTATTGTCTTGCCATGGATCCTGCACACAATCATGTCGACTGGTCCCAGCGATACCGGGATGAACAAACTCCTTGGGACCGGGGCCGTGCCCACGCGGAATTGCAGGCGCGCATCGACTCCGGACAGTTGGCAGCGCCCCACGCAGGCGCCACATGCTTTGTGCCGGGTTGCGGTCGCGGACACGACGCGCTGGCCCTTGCGAAGGCTGGATGGAAAGTGACCGCCATGGACATCGTGGATGAGCTTGAGAGCACTTTGAATGCAGCCCTCAGGCCCCATGCTGGTGAGTTCCTGGTGGGGGATGCATTGCGACCGAATAGCGGTCCTTACGACATGGTTTGGGAACACACCTTCTTGTGTGCCATCTCCCCCGAGGATCGAGTGCACTGGTCGCGCATGGTTTCTGATTGCTTGAAGTCGGGTGGGCGCCTGGCTGTACTGATCTTTCCGGCGAACAAGCCCCCCTCCGAGGGCGGACCTCCCTGGGGGTACAACGCGCAAGTGCTGGGCGAGTGGCTCGGGGATGGATTTGAGCTGATCGAGACTGCCGCCGTGGATCCCTCGCTCGAGCCGCGCAACTGGGATCAGGCCTTCGCCATTTTCCAGAAAGCCTGAGCAGGCCTCAAATTCGCCTGATGTGAATGCGTGACCTTGGAGCGCGCACTTCGTCCCTGTGGGTATGAAGTGGAATGCGCTACTGAGTGGTTTGATCTGTATTGGGTTCTCGTTGGGATGGGGCACTGCGTTCGCGGGGACCCCACAGGCGGTTGAGGGCCCGCCACGAGATCTGGATTTACTGACTCGCGAGCTCACGAATAAGGATGCTGGCAAGCGCCGGCGGGCTGTGCGTGACCTGGCGCAAATCGGAGGCCGCAAGGCCTGGCCACTGGTGATCGAGGCACTCGCGGACCCCAAGGGGGAGGTGGCGGATGAAGCCCAATTTTGTCTCGCCGGTCTGGACGAGCCCAAATTGATGCGTTCTCTGTACGGCAAGCAAGGGCTTGGATCCCGGGACGCGTTGTTGCAGGCACGTGTGGCGGAAGCGTTGGGGCGCTTTGACTCCCCTTTGGATGCTCAGCAGCTATTGAAGAGAGTCAGTCGGCCGAATCCTGGCACTTCAGAGATGTTGTTGTGGTCCATCGAGCGTTTGGCCAGGCGCGGGAAACTAGCTGGAGATCTGGCCAAGTGCGGGCGGGGTCTGAAGAAGCTGGCGCAAGGCTCGGGCTCAGTGAGCGTGCGTTGTCAGGCGTTGTGTGCATTGCTAGCGGTTGATGAGGATTGCGCCCGCGAGGTGTTGACGCAGATGTTGGGGGACCGGGTGGCGCAGGTCCGTCGTACGGCCCTGAACGGACTTGTGCGACTTGATCCCCATGTCGCTCTTGAAGTGGGCGCCCGCTTGCGTGCTGACGAATCGCCCTGTGTGCGTCTGGCTGCGCTGAACGCCATTGGGCTAGGGCGCAACAAGCGTTCGCTACTCTTGCTGGCCGAACGGCTCGAGCTGGAAGATCGCTACCGCTTGCGCGTGGCTTGCGTGGAGGAATTGCAACAGCTCTCGGGCCGCAAGCACAAGCTGAACCCGGTTCACTGGCAGCGCTGGATCGAGAGCTTGCCCGAAGATTGGATGGCTTCAACGCATGCGGAAAACCTCGCGGAAGTGGGGGGAACGGTTTCCTTCGCAGGCTTGCCGGTACTCTCCGACCGCGTTTGCTTCCTGATCGATTTCTCGGGGAGCCTTTGGTACGAACGGGAGGGGCGGCCCGCCCGCAAGGGAAAGGTCGATGAGCTGGTGCGAGCGTCCTTACCGAGGCTCAGCGCAGAAACGGAATTCAATCTGATTCCGTACACCGGAGAGCCCCATCCTTGGCGTGAGAGCCTGGTGGAGGCCACACCACGCAACGTCAGGGCTGCCATCAGTGACTTCGAGGAAAACACGGTGCGTGGCAGCGGCAATGTCTTCGATGCGGTGCTGTTGGCGCTCGAGGATGAGGCCACGGACCGCATCGTGATCCTGACGGACGGAGCGCCCACCGGTGGGGCGCGCTGGAAATTGGATCTAATGGTGCCCCTCCTGCAGCAGGCCACCCGATTCAATGGGGTCGCCATCGACGCGATCGTGATTGATGCGCGTCCAGGACTTCAAAAGCACTGGTTTCGGCTAGCCCAGAGCACCGGCGGTCGGGGCGTGGCATTGGACCTTTAACCACCTTTTCTGGCCCTGCAGGGTGGTTCGGAGCCATATTTGTGAAATTGTGGACCGATCGTTCCACAAAGCCTGTAGATTCTGGAACGATCGGTCCGAAAGACCACTCGCCCGCCCAACGACAGCCAAGCTTCATGCAGCCCTCTTCGAATCCTCCCCAGTCTCAGCGACCCGCTTTCTCCATCTTCCTCTATCGCTGGCGCTGGCTCTTGAGCGCCTTGATGGTGGCCTTGACCGTCAGCGCTTTCAACGCGGGCATCGGACGTCTGAACCGGTTTAGCTCATCCGTTGCTGGCCTCGGTGGAGACGAACTGGCCGCCGAGAACGCGGCGCCAATGGTCTTCGATCCGTCCATGGACCTCTGGTTTGGAGAAGAAGACACCGCGGTTCAGACCTGGTACGAAATCGAAGATCGCTTCGTGGCTGAAGACTACGTCATGGTCACCCTGGAGGAGAGCGAACACGAGTTCGGTGTCTTCAGTCGCGAATCCCTTGCGACAATCCAACGCTTGACCGCGGAGGTGCTGAAGGTTCCCGGAGTGCGCCATGTGCGCAGCTTGACCTACAACCCGTGGATCCGTTGGGGCACCATCGAAGACGAGCTTGGCAGTGAAGAAGGGCTGATCATTTCGGACCTGGTGGAGACGGATCCCTTGCTGCTAACCGATGAGCAGATCGTGGAACGCATGGTCGCGATCTTGGGCGCGCGCCGGGTCGCGGACAAACTTGGTGAAGTGCGAGTCCGTGAAGTGCTCGGCGCGCAAGCCAACTTCGCGGACCACCTTGGAGAGCCCTTGCTGCTCGGGACCATTCTGAACGAGGCGGGAGACACTTCGGTCATTCAAGTCCAAATCCTCCGCCCGCGGGTCGACCCCGCTCGCCTGGCCCAGGCCTTCGGTGAGGATGAAGCCGCCACGCACCTCGCGCCGACCCTGTACTCGGTGGCGACCCAGCGTGAGTCCCTAGACGGCTTGGAACGAATCCTGCGCATCGAAAAAGGGCTGGCCACTCAATCCGCGCACTATCCAGGTTTGCTGGCCAGTGTCGAAGCCATGGAGGCGGGTGAGGCCAAGGAAGTCGCACGTTTTCGCCTGGCGGATCCGCGTTTCAATGTGGTGGCTGGCTCCGATGGCGTGTCCCTTCCGAAGTACGATGAGTATCGTCAGGACGGCAATCAGTTCATCAACTTGCTGACCGGCGAGTTAGCGCCCGCCGAGTTCGAGCCCAAAGCGCTCTCGCACTTCACCTACCAGATGGGCGGATCGCCCCTCTTCGAACGCAATTTCGAAGAGGTCGGAATGGCGGATGCCAAGTACATCCCGCTCATGTTCCTGGTCATCTCTCTGATGCTGTTTCTGGTATTCCGCAACGTCGCTGGCGTGGTTGTCCCTCTCGTTGTGGTGTTTGGTTCGATCATGGCGATGGTGGGCGCCAATTTCGCCAAGGGGGACCTGATGAACAACCTCACGATGATGGCGCCGAACATGCTGACGGCCGTGGGCATTGCGGATGCGATTCACCTAGTGGCTGCTTGGGCTGCCCTGCGTCCCCGTTATGACAACAAGCGCGATCTCATCATCGAGGTTCTGAGCCGCAACGCGCTTCCGGTGTTCCTGACCTCCTTGACCACGGCTGTTGGATTCTATTCGTTGACCGTGAGCCATCTGGTTCCAGTTCGGATGCTGGGTGTGATGGCTAGCTTTGGATCCTTGGTGGCTTACTTGCTGTCGATGAGCCTGGTGCCCGCTTTGCTTTCGATTGTGCCCCACAAGGCAGTGGCAGAAAGCGGCCCTAGTCGGATGGCTGAGTTCTTCAGTGTGGATCGCTCGGCGAGGTTCGTGCGCGGCGTGTTGGCTCACCGGGGAAAGGTATTGGTGGCGACGGCACTCTTGCTCGCGACTTCCATCGTCGGTGTAGCACGCGTCGAGATCGACAGCGACTTCCGTGGCATGTTCCCCGATTCCAATCCCACCATGAGCGCGTTCCGCTGGATCGAGTCTCGCATGGGAGGTGTGGGGGACTTGGAGTTGGTGTTCTCTGGACCCATCGCCCCGGACGATGCATCGGCAGTGCTGCCCTTGACCCGTGAGGAGGAAGAAATCTACAGCGTGTTGCAGCTACGCCAATTTGG
This sequence comes from Minisyncoccia bacterium, assembly GCA_047638655.1. GTDB lineage: Bacteria > Planctomycetota > UBA1135 > UBA1135 > JABACD01. The sequence goes on from JBLIMI010000162.1 coordinate 4,693, forward strand.
CGCGACCGATCACCCCGCTGAGTTCAAAGCCCTGAGCACGGAAGAAAAGGCGCAGTGGAGCAAGCTGAAATTGCAGCAGGAAGCGTGGGACGCTCGCCGTATCGGTATCTCTCCTGTGTTCTTGGAGACTCTAGGAGCCTTCGAACAGCGCTTGCGGCAAGAGATGGCAGAGCCCGGCTCGAAACTCTCTGTGGTGACGGACTTCGTGAGCCCGCTAGACACCCTGCGCAAGATCAATCAGGTACAGAGTGAGAACTTGGCCGCCGCCTATCGCGTACCCCACGAGTCGGATGTTCCCGCGGAAGTCAGGGAGCCGGAACTGTACTACGACGAGTGGACCGAGGAGTGGAATCTGATCCCTGGCCAAACAGGGGTCAACCTCGTGGCTCAGTACTACTTGCAATACGAGAGTGGCGCGCGTCCCGGCGAGAGCCTGACAACCCAGCTCAGCGCGGACCGCACCCACTTCCGAATGCAGGGCCGCATCGAGCAGGCCAAGTCAGGCGTGCAGTTGGAAGCGATCATGCGCATCCAGGAAATCGCTCGCGAGGAGTTCCCTAGCATTGCCGGAGACCTGGCGGAGCCAAACTCGGAATACGGAAGCGTGGCAGACTTGACCCTCTCCGGCAAGACGATGCTCTTCGCGCGCACCACTGGCCTGTTCTCCCGAGGGTTCCTGGAGTCCATGAGTTTGGCTTTGTTGGCCATCACAATTCTGATTGGAATCGTATTCAAGAGCATTCGATTGGCGATCATCAGCTTGATTCCGAACTTGCTGCCCATCATGTTGCCGCTGAGCGCGTTCGGGTTGCTGGGCATCCCTCTCGATGGCCCTTCCATCTTGGTCTCCTCGGTGGCTCTTGGAGTCTGTGTCGACGACACGATTCACTTCTTCACCAAGTACGTCCGAGGCCGTCGCAAGGGCAAAGCACCCGAAGCGGCACTGGTCAATACCTTGCACGAGAGCGGTGCGGCCATGACTGTCACTACCGTGGTGCTCGTGATTGGCTTTGGCACCTTACTGCTCTCCGACTTCTCTCCCAACTTTCAGATGGGGGCACTCGCCGGTGTGATGATTGCCCTGGCGTGGCTCTTCGATTTCGTGGTGACGACGGCTGTCTTGAGCTTTGCTGGCTCCTATGCCGTGAAGCACCCATCGAATGTGAAAGAGGCGTCCCCTACAGAACACGAAATCGTCCTCGCCTAGATCACTGCACACCGACACAATCCAATGAAGAAAATACTCCTACTGAGCCTGCTCGCGTTCACCGCTCCTGTTGCGGCCTATGGTCAGGTCGACGCCAATGTGAGCGGCGCGTCCATTCCAGCCAAGCCTGAATTCAAGAGCGACGACGCGGCCCTACTTGGACTGCAAATTGCCCAGCACGCGGATCTTTACGACCGCGGCTGGAAGGACGAGGTCGCCCAAGGGATCATGACATTGCATAGTGCTGACGGGGATTTCGTGCGGCGCACGTTCACGCGCATGGTGCTTGAAAACTCTCAAGCCGGCGACAAGCTCCAAATCAAGTTCGTAAGTCCTGCAGAGATTCGTGGTGTGACAGCACTCACGCACGAGCACCCCGGCTCTTCGGATGACAACTGGCTGTACTTACCTTCCAACAAGCGAGTGCGTCGAATTTCCGGCGCGAACAACACGGCCAGCTTTCAGGGGACCGAATTCACTTACGAGGACCTGTCCAATATTGATCCAACCGAATACGAGTGGCGTTTCCTCGAGCAGGCAACGCTCAAGCGGTATGAAGGGGAAGTTCCCGTGTACAAGTTGGACGCCCGCCCGACCTACAAGGACACGGGCTACTCGCGCATCACGGTTTATTATCACCTGGACAACTTCAGGCAGGAGCGGATCGAGTACTACGACAAAGCTGGCGTCAAACTGAAGGTGCGCGATGGTCTCGATTGGCGCCTCATCCATGGCCGATTCTGGCGCTCTCACATGATCGCCATGGAGAACTTGCAGACGGGAAAGCGCACCGAATTGGAGCAAACCAAGCTGTACCTTAATCTCAGTCTGTACAAGAGTTCAGGCACTGGTGAGCCCCGCGCGAACTTGACGGAGGATCGCTTCACCACGCGCGCGATTCAGAAATGAGTTCCCGATTTGGTACTCCGGCTAGCGTCACGCGGGGACTCGGCCTGCTTCTCTTGTTGCTTCTATTGCCGTTCGGTTCTGCCAAGGGGCAGGATGACTTGTTCTTCGAAGATGACTTGGATGCGCTCCTCGATGGGGATGGCTTCGGCGCAGAAGAACCAGGCGCCGCGAAAGAGAGTTCGGCCTTGCGTTCCTGGAAGGGCTACATGGAATTCAAGCCCCGGGTCTATCTCCGCGACAGGGACAAAGGCCGCAAGGACCAGCAAGCGATTTTGAAAGGCGAACTCGAGTTCGATTTTGAATTCGACAAGGGGCGAAGCGCCTACTTTCGGCCGCGGATCTACATCGACCTTCTAAATGGTGACGACAACCGATTTGATCCTTATGAGGCCTATGTGACGCTCGAGCGTGAGGGCTGGGATCTCCGCGCCGGCCAGTTTGTTGAGAATTGGGGCATTGTCGATACCTACAACCCACTGGATGTGATCAATCGTCGCGATCTTGGAACGGACTTTCTTGAAGTCGACAGACAAGGTGAGATCGGAGTTCGCTACCGGCACTTTCTCGACGGTGGGGAGACACTTGGTGAGCCAACCGTGTCTCTCTACGCCCTGCCTATCTGGCAAGCGACGCGTTTTCCATCGCAGGACCATCGC
>JBLIMI010000163.1:0-7358 GCA_047638655.1 Minisyncoccia bacterium
ATAATGTCACACTCATACCAAAAACCACTCAATTCAAATATAGTATTTGCTTCGTCATCGAGAACGAGCACCTGGTCGTGATTCGCATTTCCCGTGGAAGCGGCAAGATCACCGTGCGTGTCGATGGCAACGAACTCGATTCGCGCCTGTACCCGCCGCCGGCGCCTAGCGCCTCAAGTCGCTCCTTGATCCTGCGCTCGATTGAACCGCTCGAGGTGCGCGAGGTCGTGATCGAGTCGGATCGGCGCTAGCCGTCCTGCTGGACGGTGATTCGGAACGTGACGAAGCGGCCCTGCTCCGGATCCATCTTCAGTTGAAATTCGGGAGAGCCCAGGACTCGCTTCCAGAATCCCATGGCGGGCAGGTTGTCGATCAAGACGGGTACGCTCCAGGTCCCCGCGTGCAAGGCCAAGACTAGGCGCAGACCGCGTTCCGCTACGCCCATTCCTCGGCAGTCGTCGATCACATACATGGCATAGACGGAGTTGTCGCCCGTTTCTCCGTCGGCTGCGGTGTACTCCTTGCCGTAGTTGAGGATGAACCCGACATGCTTGCCGCCCCGGCAAATCATGTAGGGGAATAACTGCCCCGGCTTTTCCAGCCAAACACTCTGGAACTCCATCTCTGGATCTATGCTCGGATCGTGGGCAGCAATGGTCCGTTGGTAAGCCGTGAACATCCGAGCCAAGGGCACGTGGTCCGTCAGGGTCGCGGGGCAGATGCTGATGACTTGATCGGAGGTCATGGGTTTGCCGGTTGGTATCAGGTCACTGTTCGCGAAATCTCTCTGCGATCCGTTTTGCGCGCTCGAGGCGCTCGTTTTGCATCAAGTCTCCCGCTGTTTCGAGAGCTTGCATGAGTTCCTCGAAGCTGGCGCCACAGCGCAAGCTTCCGCGGGCGTGACTGGCCAGTTGCCGTTCCTGTCCAAGAGCGGCCAAAGCACAGGCTGCCTGCAATTCCCGGCGGTCCGCGGTCACTCCCGGGCGGGCCAGCACACGGGAGTAGGCGTGCTCCGCAATCCAGGCACCAAAGTCAGCGTGGTATCCATGCAGCATGTCGCGCACGGTGCCCGCACCATCCCCGTAGATGGTGTCGAAGAGTTCCTTTCCCCGTGCTTGTTGCAGCGCGCCATCTTCCAGTTCATCGGCACCGGGTTGACCCAAACCGCCCACACCGTCGAGCACTCCGAAGGCTTGCACCAAGCGGGGAAAGCCGGCGAACAGGTGAGTCTGCAGAACCGTTTCGCGCCATTCGCGGTCGGGTTCTGCGCCGAGTCGCAAGGCCTTCACTTCGTCCCAATTGCCCACCACGACGGCGGTCGAGAGGCGGATCAGAACTTTGTCCTTGTCGGTGAGTGTCATGGATCACGAACTCCAGCGTGCGAGGGGTTCTCCCATGCGTATCGCTTGCCCCTCGGCATGGCCCGCAAGCGGTTCCAGTGCGCCGGGCGGAGAGATGAGCACGATGGTTGATCCCATTTCAAAGCGCGCCAGCTCGGCTCCCTTGGAAAAAGGCTTGCCAGCGCCAAGGTCCGCATTCGCGGAGGGCTCCACGCCAACCACTCGCATGCGTCCCACGTTGAGCGCACCCACCAAGACCAGGAACAGCGGTCCCCGTTCGGTTTCCAGCCGCAGTACCACACGCTCGTTGATGGACAGCACCTGACGTCGTTCGAGAACCTTGGGCGCCACGGAATAGCGGGCCCCGTCCACCCAGCGGGCAGCGCTCAGACGAACGTCTTCCGGCGAGTGAATACGGTGGTAGTCGCGGGGGGAGAGGTACACGGTCCAGGCGTGACCTCCTTCGAACTCGACGTCTTCGCCCACCCCAGCTAGCATTTCGCGCAGGCCGTAGGAGCGACCCTTGGCTTGCAACACAGTGCCCTTGTGGACGGGACAGATGGTCTGAAAGTGACCATCTACCGGGCAGGCGATTTCTAGCGGGTCGGGACTGATCGGGCGTGCTCCCGGAAGCAGCTCGCGCACAAAGAAGGCACCAAGACTGGGGTAGATCTCGAGGGGACCCCGGGACTCACCGTAGTCAGCACCGGTGATCCTGCAATAGGTGCGGTAAAGAGGCCCTCGCAGGCTTTTCGGCACGCGGCGGTCGGCGGCCCAGCCGACAAAATGGGAGAGGGCCATGTGAAGAGGGGTCGCCATGGGGGCGCCTAGGATGGGGAAAGCGGCCGGAAAAGCAACCTTGGGGCGCCACCTGTGGTCAGATCCCCCGAATGCGATATCCTACAGATGGCTCTGGGAATGACCTTTTAGGAGCCGAGAGACGTCCATGATTCAAGCCATCCTGATCCTGGCGAGTGCCTGCCTGGTGCCCGCACCCGCGAGTCAAGCCCTTGTCGGTGGCGGGGGAGTCGTAGATTTGGTTCAGGTCGAGTTAGTTCGTCCTGGCGACCTGACTTTGGTCCGGCGTTTTGCTTCGGACATCGACGATCACTACCACTCGCGGACCTCGCTGCATCTGTTCGCCGATGATGACGAGCAGCAGCGATTGCGGCAGCTTGGTTTGACGCTGGAGGTGTTGCAGGAGGACTTGGTCCAGTACTACCTCGATCGCAATTCAAACCAGGCGCTCTCAGGGGGCGGAGGATCCTTCGCCGGGTATCGGACGTACGCCGAGATGACCACGAGGATGGCTCAGATGGCGGCTATTTATTCGGCGATCGTTTCGCAGCCCATCAATGTCGGCACGACCGTGGAGGGTCGGACGATCTGGGGCATGCGAATCTCGAGCACGCCCAATGTGCACGATCCAAACAAACCCGTGGTGTGGTACGACGGCTTGCACCACGCCCGTGAACCGATCAGTGGAGAAGCGGTCCTGCGTTTTGCCGAGTACGTCGCGGATGGTTACCTGGGGAATGCTGAGCTACACGAACTCGTGCAGACACGCAATTTGCTCTTCCTGCCAATCGTTAATCCCGACGGTTATGAATTCAATCGTTTGCTCTCTCCAGGCGGAGGTGCCCTGTGGCGCAAGAACATGCGCCCTAACTATGACGGCTCCCTGGGCGTTGACTTGAACCGCAACTACGACTGGGAGTGGGGACCTCAGTGGCCCGGGTCCTCGTCGATTCCCGGCTTCAACGACTACCACGGGCCCGCCGCCTTTTCGGAGCCGGAATGTAGAGCCCTGCGTGACTTCGCATTGGCACAGCCACCGCTGATCTCGGTGAGTTGCCATAGCTACGGCGGCGCCTGTGTTTTCCCTTGGGGCTACGACGCGGTTTTCACGCCCCACGACGGGATCTTCCGCTCCTACTCGAAGAGCGTCGCCGAACCCCTCGACTGGATCTATGGAGCGGTCTGGGAGTCCCTTGGCTTTGCGAATGGAAACAGCCTCGACTACCAATACGGCACCCACCGAACACTGGCCTTGGCCCTCGAGATCGGCACCATTCAGGATGGTTTCTGGCCCACCGGGCCGCGCATCGCCGAGCTGTGCGATGACTTACGCCCGGCCTTCACACGCGTGGCGCGCTTGGCCGGTCCAGCCCCCCGAATTTGCTCCTCTAGACTTTTGGAGGGACTTGGGGACGGGGATGGCTGGAAAGACCCGGGTGAGGTTTGGGTGCTCGAGGTGGTGCTAGAGAACGAGGGATTGGTCGTGGCCAGGGGGCGTCTGAGTCCACAGATCCCGATGGACGTGAGCGGGCTTTCCATGCCGCCCACGAACTTTGCCCTGGCGGCGGGTGCGCAGCGTACGTTTGAGTTCTCGTTCCTGATCTCGGACTCTGCGCCGATCGGTGAGCTGCGCTCCATCCAGTTGCAAATGGTGACAGACGAAGTGAGCGAGGAAGTCCAGATCGGGCTTCCGCTTGGCGAAGGCCGATTGTTGGCGACGGACGACTTCGATTGGCTCGACACCGGTTGGGAAGTGAGTGGACAAGGGACTGGTCGTTGGGAACGAGGCCAACCCGAACTAGTCACGGACCCGATGACTGGGCTGGTGATCCAACCCTCTACGGACGCCAGTCCCGCAGGGACCGGCTCTTGCTTCGTGACCGGAGCGCTGGCCGGCAATCTGGCCACGAGCAACGACGTCGATGGCCAAACCCAGCTCGTCTCTCCGCGCTTTGATGGAAGCGGCTTCGAATACATGCAACTCGACTTCAAGCGCTGGTTCGCTAGTGTCGCCGAGTTCGGTCCCGCCGATGATCAGCTGCGCGTGGAAGCATCCCGCGACAACGGTCAGACATGGGTGACCTTGGTCGAATTGGACAACGAAACTCAGTGGTTTCCGAGTCGATTCGACCTCACTGCCGTGCTGCTGCCATCGAACGCGATGCGCCTGCGCTTCTCCGTTTCAGATGATCCGGACAACGGGTTGACGGAGGCACTTGTGGACGAGCTACGCGTGTTTGTCTTTTCGGAACAGCCCGTCCTTGGAATCTGGGGTCGCTCCCACGCGGGAGATACGCCTGAGATTCAGATTCACGCCCCCGAACATGCGGGCAAGACCCTGCGCATCTTGCGCGCTCTGGGCGATAAAGCAGGGGTGCCCACGGCCGGTGTCAGCGGCAGCTACGTCCTCAACGGCGGAACAACCACGCTCTGGAGCGGAACCCTCGACAGCGCTGGCCGCGCCCTGGTCCCCGTGCCTTTGCCGCAAGCTCTGGCACCCGTGACGGGTGCGTTCTATTTCCAGGGACTGGTGGACGAGGGCAATGCGCAGGCGGCGTGGACCAATGGCGTGCGCATGGTCGTGAACAACTAGCCTGACTTCTGGAGGTCCTTCGTGGGCGATTCCGGCGACTCCAGCGCGGGCGGCTTCTCACCGAACTCGTCCTTGTAACCCTCGATGCGGCGCGCCGTCTCCAGCCCAAACCACTTCTCGTACTCCTCCAGCCGCCAAGCGGGGATCTTCATCAGATCTGCGCGCATCCGGGTGCGGTCCGCAGGCGTTCGATCCCCTTCGCGAAACTCCGCGGTCAGCGCCTCGATTCGTTTCCGCTCCTCGAACAAGACCTTGGAGATCTTGTGCTCGGCTCCAGTGGCCAGTCCAAGTTCATTGGCGATGCGAATCGCTCGCTCGCGCAACTGGATTTCAATGCCAGCCTGGCGTTGCTCCAGATTCTCTTCCCTGTGCGCAGCCAGGTCCTTGAGCTTGTTGCGGGAGGCAATCGTTTCTCTCGTGGGGATTGGCGTGGACTCGTCAAGAGGGGTCTCGTCGCCCCCGGGGAGGCTGATTGCGGTCCGTACGCCCTCTTCCTGGGAGAGCGCTGTAGCGTCCGTCCCGGTGACCAAACTCTGACCGGGAAGCGGCAGCACCCCAGCGCCTTCGCTGGAGGGTATGGCCTTCAGGGAAAACACGTAGAATCCAGCGGCACTGGCGACGAGCAAGGCTCCGATGGAGAGGGGGACTTTCATGGGAGTGTGCAAGGGAATCGGCTCGCGCTCGAAATGGCGCCCTTGGACCCGTATTCTCCCATGGATATGTGCCCCGGTCCTCAAATTCCTGCCAACGATCTCGAACAGGCCCTAGCGGCCATGACCTTTGAGGTCGAACCCGCGCGCTTTGCGCTATGCGGTTTTGAGTCGCCCCCGGAGACGGCCGACTTGCAGCTGCTGGGCGCCGGTCCTGGTCAACTCGTCCGGGAAGGGGGCGAAACGAGCCTGTTGCTTGAACAGAACCGTGTCGCCGAACTCTTGCAGAGGCACCCCGCTGCGCGGGTGGAGCGGGGCCTGGTCTGGATCCGCTTTCAGGCGCCGATGGGGTGGGAGGTCGTGGGGTTCTTAGCACGCGTGACCAGCGCCCTGGCCGCCGCCGGGATCCCTTTGGGCGCCGTCTGCGGTTACAGCCGTGATCACCTGTTCATCCACGAAAAACACCTCGAGACCAGCCTCACGGTTCTCGACGAACTCTTTCCCCGTACAGCAAGCGCCTGATTCGAGGCGTCGCACTTTCCATGGAATTTCTATTCAGCGAAGAGCACGAGATGTTGCGCGATGCCGTGCGCGAATTCGCCGACGGAGTTATCCGCCCCATTGCCGATGAGATCGACAAGCAGCACGCGATTCCACGCGAGGTGATCGATCAAATGGCGGAGCTGGGATTGCTCGGCGTCGCTATTCCGGAACAGTACGGTGGAGCGGGCATGGGGGAGACCGGGCTGTGCATCGTGATGGAGGAGTTGACCCGCGCGGACTTTTCCGTGGCGGTGACGCTGGGGGCCCACGCCAGCATCGGTGCCATGAGCGTTGTAGTAGGAGGAACGGACGAGCAGAAGGAACGCTTTCTTCCGGGCTTTGCCTCGGGTGAGACCCTGGCCTGCTACGCATTGACGGAATCTGGTGCCGGCTCGGACCCGGGAGCGATGAAAACCAGCGCCGTGCGCGATGGCGATGATTGGATTCTGAATGGCGAGAAAGTGTGGATCACTGCCGGTGATATTGCCGATCTCGCCGTGGTGTACGCGGTGACGGACAAGGAGAAAGGCGCGAGTGGAGGAGTGACTTCATTCCTCGTCCCGCGCGAGTCGGAGGGTTATCAGATAGGCAATCACGAGGAGAAGATGGGACAGCGTGGATCCGGGACCGTCACACTCGCCTTCGACAATGTGCGTGTGCCCGACAGCAATCGACTCGGAGAAGTCGGACTCGGATTTCGCACGGCCATGGGCGTGCTCGATCGTGGGCGTCTCGCCCTGGGCGCCAACTGTCTGGGGTGCGCGCGGGAAGCGCACATGCTCTCGGTGGACTACGCCAAGCAGAGGGAGGCGTTTGGCCGTCCCATCTCTTCATTCCAAGCCATGCAGTGGATGTTGGCGGATTCAGCGGTCGACATCTTTTCCATGGAGAGCATGATTTACCGCACCGCCTGGTTGTGCGACACAGGTCAAGACTTCGCGCGCGAGGCCGCTATGGTCAAGCTTTCGGCCTCCGAAGCGGTCTGCCGCGTGGTGGACCGGGCTGTGCAAATCCACGGGGGAATGGGCTACTCGGCGGAGTACAAGATCGAGCGGCTTTATCGGGATGCCCGGGTGACGCGGATCTACGAGGGCACCAACGAAATCCAGCGCCTGGTGGTGGCCAGGGATGTGATCAAGCGGGGTTTCTAGGCCGGCCGGGACAAAATTGGGGGGCCGAAGGGGCTTTTTCACCCATTCCTGGTGCCCCCGGCCCATTCTGGTGGGGGTCCCCGTTGACGAAAGAGGGCCTGTGCGAGTACAACCTTGGCCCATTTTCCCGGGAGCCAGCCTGCGGTTTTGCCGCGTGCCTGCCCTGGGGTGTTGTCGTTTTCTGTTGGTTTCCACAGGGAAGCCCCCCGCAAATCCCCCTCTTCTATGACTCAGGTCGGCACCGTCATCATCCTCGCAGCAGGCCAGGGAACGCGCATGAAAA
>JBLIMI010000164.1:0-7317 GCA_047638655.1 Minisyncoccia bacterium
GGACTGGAAGAGGTGCGCAGTCGCCGTAACATTGCCTTTCCGCAATTCTCCATCCTGAATCAGTTCTCGCCCGCGGAACAGCACGGGGTGATTTGGAACGGTCGGCGCAACATGTACGAAATTTCGGGTGCCGTCTAAAATGGCGGTGGCGGCGAGGAAGAGGACGACGGCAAGGAAATGGCTGCGCGCCTGATGGTCCATCCCTTTGAGAAGAAAGGGCCTGATAGGATCAAGAATCTGGCCTTTGGCGGCGCAGTGACCATCGGGCGTCAGGATCGTTCCGTTGCCGGTGACCAGGTCTACAACGCGGCACGCTTGCCCATTGCGAACTTCGCGCCAGGCACTCGCCTAGACGGCCACCAACGACGGGTCGGGCTGGAGGCCGTCTGGTTCGATGGACCGGACATGCTGCAAGCTGAATTAATGCACCTGCGCCAGGAGATGACAGCCAGTGGGGGAGATTCAAACATCGGCACCATCGGCGCCTACGTCAGCGCCCAGCACGTCTTGAGTGGAGAGGACATCTCTTTCGCTGGAGTCGCACCCAGGAAGAAAGCACGGGTGGACCGTGGTCGTGGGGGAGCATGAATCGTCACCTCGCGCCTCTCCTACCTGGATCTGGACAAGTCCCTGCGCTCGACCGGAGCCGTGGTCGCAGGCGAGGGCACATCCAATGTCACCTGCCTATGGCTCGGAATGAATTGGGTGATGAACGAGCACGCAATTTTGCGCAATAGCTTCGTTTACTCGCTCTATGCGGGGGAGGTGGCCGTGGACGGCCACACGCTTCCCGGGGAAGCCGCAATCCTGGTCGAGTTGCAGTTCCACTTCTAGACAGAATTGGGCCTGGCTCTTACCCTTTGCACTGCCCTTTCCGGGGGATACCCTCCGGAATCCCTGCCCTCCATGGATCGGAATCAAGACGTGAATCAAGTCGACGTGAAGCTAGCGAACAGGATGTCCCAGCTCGGGACCGAGACGGCCTTTGAAGTCCTAGCCAAAGCCAAGGCTCTGGAAGCCAAGGGAAAGAACATCATCCACTTGCACATCGGAGCGCCGGACTTCCGGACCCCCGAGAACATCGTGGAGGCGGGGCGCAAGGCGCTGAAAGACGGCCATCACTCCTACACCCCAGCCAAAGGAATTCCCGACCTGCGCGAGGCGGTGTGTGAGGACATCTTGAAGTACCGCAAGGCGACGGTGCACCCGGACAACGTGCTGATCGTGCCCGGTGGCAAGCCAACGATGTTCTTTGCGATCATGATGTTCGGTGAACCGGGGACGGAAATTCTGTACCCCAACCCGGGCTTCCCCATCTATGAATCGGTGATTCGATTTTCAGGTGCGAAAGCGGTTCCGATCGAGCTGGAAGAGGCCAACGGGTTTTCATTCAGCGCAGAGAAGGTGCTGGCCAAGATCAACGACAAGACGCGACTCTTGATCCTCAACACCCCTGCCAACCCCACCGGTGGTGTTGTCCCGCGCAAGGAGCTTGAGGACCTGGCGAAAGGGCTCGAAGCTTTCCCGCACGTGTTCGTGCTGGCGGACGAGATCTACTCACGACTCCTTTATGATGGAGAAGAACACGTTTCTTTTCTCGAGTTCGAGGCCCTGCGCGAGCGGACCATCTTGCTCGACGGCTGGAGCAAAACGTACGCCATGACCGGCTGGCGCCTAGGCTATGGAGTTTGGCCCAAGTGCTTGATCGACCACGCCGAACGCCTGCAGATCAACTGCAATTCGTGCACCAACGCCGCCACTCAAATCGCTGGCATTGAAGCTCTGCGCGGACCGCAGGACGCCGTGGACCGCATGCGTCAAGCCTTCGATGACCGCCGATCGATCATCGTGGACGGCTTGAACGCAATCCCTGGCTTCAGTTGCACCACACCCAAGGGCGCCTTCTACGCCTTCGCCAACACGAGCGGCACGGGCATCTCCTCCCGGGAACTGGAAGAGCGTTTCCTGAATGAGGCCGGGGTGGCTTCGATTTCGGGCACCAGCTTCGGACACCTTGGAGAGGGCTACATGCGCTTCAGCTACGCCAATAGCGCGGACAACATCCGCGAGGGTTTACGTCGCGTACAAGAATGCCTTCAACCGGCGTAATCCATCGTGAGTCAAATTCAGCACGATTTTCGGAGTGACACGGTCACGCGCCCCTGTGCCGCCATGCGCGACGCCATCGCCAAGGCGGAAGTAGGGGACGATGTACTCGACGGTGATCCTACCGTGGGCGCCCTCGAGGCCTTGGCCGCGGAATGGTTGGGTAAAGAGGGCGCGCTCTTCGTGCCTTCGGGAACCATGGCCAATCAGGTCGCCCTCGGAGTTTGGACTCGTCCCGGAGACGAGATCGTGGTCGAGCAAGCGTCGCACGTGGTGAACTTCGAGGCGGGTGCGGCCGGATACTTGCACGGAGTCCAGTCGCGTACGCTTGAGGGCAATCGTGGCGCGCTTGGAGCCGCGGATGTGCAGGCGGCCATCCAACCGGACTCCTTGCATTGTCCGCGCACGACCTTGGTCTGCGTGGAACAAACACACATGTCTTCCGGTGGGCGAGTGGTGCCTTTGGACGCCCTGCGTGCCGTTCACCGCACGGCCTACGCGGCCAAAATTCCTGTCCACATGGATGGGGCTCGATTGGCTAACGCTGTGGTGGCTTCGGGCACTTCGGCACGGGAATGGGCCGCCTGCGCGGACTCGGTTTCCATCTGTCTCTCGAAGGGCCTAGGCGCTCCGGTGGGCTCGCTGATCGCAGGTGGCGATGAGTTCATCGAGAAGGCACGTGTGGTGCGCAAGCGACTCGGAGGCTGGATGCGACAGTCAGGATTCCTGGCGGCCGCAGGTGTGTATGCCCTGCAGAACAACGTGGAACGCCTCAAGGACGACCACGCCTTGGCGCAGGATCTGGCAGCCCGTCTCAACGAATTCGATGCCTTCCAGTGTCCGCCGGAAGAGGTGGAGACAAACCTGGTGCTGGTGCGGGTCGAGAGCACGGACTTCGACGCGGCCTCGCTCTCCGCCAAGCTGGCGGAGGAAGGCGTGGGCGTGTTGCCCCTGGGTCCCAACACCCTGCGCTTCGTGACGCACCTTGACGTGGCTCCCGCGGACCTCGATCACCTTCAGCAGACCCTTCAGGCCATTCTGGCCTGAACCGATTCCCCCCCTTCTCGGACATCACTGATTCCCCCATGGGCATATTCAAAGCCTACGACATTCGCGGGCTCGTGCCCTCCGAGCTGGACGCGGACCTGGCGCGCAAGATTGGCCACGCTTTCACCCGGCGGCTCGCTGCCAAGCGGCTCGTTATCGGACGTGACATGCGCACGCACTCACCCGAGATTCAAGCGGCCGTGATCGAGGGCATGTTGGACGCTGGAGCTGATGTGGTGGACATCGGTTTGGCCTCCACTCCCATGGCCTACTTCGCCATCGGTTCCCAGGAGTGTGACGGAGGTCTGGTGGTGACCGCCAGCCACAATCCCGGTGAGTACAACGGCATGAAATTGTGCGGTCCAGGAGCCACGCCTATCTCCTCGGCCAACGGTATCCAGGACATTGGCGAGATGTGTGAAGAGCCTTATCCCGGGCTCGTGGGCGAGCGCGGAACCCTCTCCAGCATCGACCTCTATAGCGCTTACTGCGATCACGTGGCGGCCTTTGCAGACATGCAGGGCGAAACCAAGATAGCCATCGACGCATCCAATGGCATGGCTGGCTACACCTTGCCGGGAATCCTCGAACGCTTGCCCGGAGCAAAGGCCAGCACCATGTTGATGGAGCCCGACGGCACCTTCCCCGTTCACGAAGCCAATCCTCTCAAGGAAGAGAACCTGGATCACGTGCGTGAGTTGATCGCTTCCAGCGGCGCGCAATTCGGCGTCTCCTTCGATGGCGACGCCGATCGTTGTTGTTTCGTGGACGAGAAAGGAGTGACGGTTCCGGCGGACTTGATGACGGCGCTGTTGGCGCGTATTTACTTGGCCCGTGGTGAGCAGGTGCCGATTGTCTACGACCTGCGTTCCTCGTGGGTGGTGAAGGAAGAGATCGCCCGGGCGGGCGGAATTCCAATTCGCGACCGGGTGGGCCACTCGTTCATCAAGGCCACGATGCGCGAGCGCGGTGCCGCTTTTGCCGGGGAACTCTCCGGCCACTTCTACTTCGCGGACAACTTCACGACTGATTCCGGAGTCTTGGCCATGGTTTCTGCCCTGAATGTCCTCAGTGCGTCGGGCCGGCCTTTCTCTGAATTGGTTCAGGATCTCAGGCGCTACCACGCCACCGGCGAGATCAACTTCCGGGTGGCCGACAAGGACGCCGCCATCGCCCAATTGACGTCCACCTACGCGGATGGGCGACAGGACACATTGGACGGAATCACCGTGGAATTCGGGGATTTGGACGCGCAGTCCTGGTGGTGGTTCAATGTTCGAGCCTCCAATACCGAGCCCCTGCTGCGGCTGAATCTGGAGGCTTCCAGCGCCGAATTACGGGACCAGCGGCGAGAGGAGCTGATCGCTATTTTGGGAACCCCTGAGTAGGGGCGCTGTTGAAGGGGTCTCGGGGGTTTAGGGTGTCAGGAGGGGATTCAAGGGTCCAGTCAGGCACCCTGGAAACCCGAAGAAGAGTCAGCCCCCTGCCATGTTCGCCCCCATTCTCCATCCCCTCGTTTTTTTGGTCCTGGCCCTCGGTCTGCCCGCTCGGGAAGCCGTAGCCCAAGCGGGGCAAGAGGACAGCGCAGCGCTCGCGGAGGCGGAGCGCTGGCAGACCCTGCTCGAGCGCGATCAAACGGTCAGTTTCACCCGGCGCTCGTCGCACGACGCGCGTGTGAGAATCTTGGGCCTGGAAGCCGGGGACGATGAGCGCGCCCAGGCTTTGATGGCCATCGGCTGCACGGTGCCGCAACCGGTGCGCGACCGACCCCTGCTAGAAGACTTGGCCGTGGAAGGCACTGAGGACCTGCGTGCGGCGGCGTTGTTGGCTCTAGGAGAATTTGGAGAGGGTGCGGACGCATCGCTCTTGCTGGGGCTGGAAGACTCGTCCGCTTTTGTTCGCGGCTGTTCCATGTGGGCCTTGCTGCGAACGGGTCGACGCTCAAGCAGCATTCGAGTGGAGGCGGTGGCCGGCGGAGACAGCGAGGATGCCTACCTGGCCAATGAATTGTTGATCACGGCTTACAACCCATCGGCGTCGCGCGAGAGCGATGTCGTGGGCTATTGGCTCGCGCTGCGCTGGGGGGCCGCCCGCCGATTTGGATTGGTGGATGGCCAGTCCTGGAAAATGCGTCTGGTGGACGAGCTCTTGCAGGAACCCAAGTTCTTGGATGGGGTGGTACTGGCCAGCGTCGCTTCTCGTCCTCGACTGGGGACCCTGGACCACTTGCTGACGTTGCTGTTGGAGTATCACACTCCGGCGCACTTGCGAGCTTGCGCACGGGCCATGCCCGACGAATTGGCGATGCTGATCGAGAGTGGCTTGTGGACACCTGTGGGCAAGCAGGCCTGGACGGTGATCCTGGATGAGATCGATATTCGCGGCACGGAGAGCCAGGCGCTGGCCTTGTTGTTGCACGCCATGGAGGTCCCGGAGGTGTCGATGTCGAGCTTGCGACTGGTGGCCCGTGCAGGCTTGTCCGAGGTGCTGCTGGACTTGGAACAGAGCTGGCCAGACCTCTCCATTCGCGAAAAGGAACTGGCCTGCCAGGCCTGGGCCTACAGCGGGGGGGAGATCCCGACGGACTTCCTGATCGAATTTCGCAACGAGCCCAACATCAATGTTCGGGCCCAGGTGCGCGTGGCGTCTGCGCAACTCGACAACACAGAAGCGCACCAGGAGTTACGAGCTATCTTGCTCGATCCCGACCACAAGGAGTACTTCAGCACGATTCGCGCTTGCTTGCAGCAAGGGGACGGTCCTCTTATCCGGGGCTACCTGGAAGACATTCTGGACGATGCCGAAGGGGACATGCAAATTGAGATCGCCACGGTGCTCGCCCTTCAAGGCGTCGCCAGTGCGCGCAAGTTGTTGAAGGTCTTGATGCGCGCCGGTTTCCCCAGGGGCGAGCGCGGAGTGCGCTGCTTGCGCGCCTTGGCCTTGAGAGATCCCGCTGCTTCCATGGACCTCTTCGTGGACACCTTCCCCGTGGAGCGGGACCTCAAACTCAACGTCGCTCTCGCGAGCGCGATCGTTCGCGCTCAGCACAACAGCGCCTTCGTCTTCTTGCGCAAAGCTCTCTGGAGCGGACCCTTCGACCGTAGCGTGCTCGCCGGTCAAGTGATTGTTCAGGTGGGGGGCATCCACACTCTGCGGGATGAGTTGAACCGGGCCCCGATCGGCGCCAGCATCACGGACCTGCGCCGGGTTGGCTTCGCCCTTGGCGCATGGGGTGGCTTGCGTGAGGTGGAGTTCCTGAAAACCAAACTGGGCTTGCGCATGGGAAGTCCCGTCTTGCAAGGCGCACTCTTGGCCGCCCTTGGTCGTCGAACCCACTGAAAACAGCAGCCATGATGCATAATTCCAACGTGACTAAATTGATCGGGATGGACCCGGTTTGGGCCCTTCCCGCTGGTGCGGGGGCTCTGATAGGGTTTGCCTCGAATGCGCCAGTCACGGCGCTTCTGTTCACCACGGCTCTACAAGCGGGTCCCTCTGCAGGACCCTGCTGCGCCCCAGGAGGCGAGACGGATGACTGAGAAAGACGTTTCATTGATTGGTGTTCCCATGGATCTTGGCGGCGGTCGCCGGGGAGTGGACATGGGGCCGAGCGCCCTGCGTATCGCGGGCATCGAGAGGGCCGTGAAGACCCTAGGTCGGGGCTTTCACGACCTGGGCAACGTGCCCGTCGACCAGCCCCTGAGCCGCCAACCAGAGAACGAGAAGGCTCGCTTCTTGTCCGAGATTGCCACGGCCTGTGAGCATGTGCGAGACCGAGTGTTGAGCGCCATGGAAGCGGACACGATTCCGTTGGTGGTCGGTGGTGATCACTCCATTGCTTGCGGCACCGTGGCCGGCGTGAGTTCCTATCACGCCCGCAAAGATGAGAAGATCGGGCTCCTGTGGTTCGATGCCCACGGGGACATGAACACTCCGGAGACCAGCCCCAGTGGCAATATCCACGGGATGCCTCTGGCCTGTTGCCTCGGAGAAGGGATAGATGATTTGACGCGCATCGGCGAGCGCTTTCCCATGGTGGACTTGGAAAACACTGTAGCGGTGGGGGTGCGCAGCCTCGACAAACGCGAGCGACGCATCGTCAAGGAAACCGGCTTACGGATCATCACCATGCGAGAGGTGGACATGCGCGGCATGCACGACATG
>JBLIMI010000165.1:0-7314 GCA_047638655.1 Minisyncoccia bacterium
TGGACGAGGACCTTGAGCGCTTGCTCGAACGCATGCAAGCTTGGCAAGCCCCTGACTTGAAGCAATGGCTGGCTCGCCACGATCTCTGACTTTTGGCCGCTGCTGGAGTGGCTTTGCTAGATGCGCGAGGTGATCACCGCTTGGGCGGCGGCCAAGCGCGCGATCGGGATGCGGTAGGGAGAACAGGAAACGTAGGCCAATCCCAGCTGGTGGCAGAACAGAATCGAGGCGGGCTCGCCTCCGTGTTCTCCGCAAATGCCCAGCTTGAGGTCCGGCCGTGTGGCCCGTCCGTCGATGGTGGCGATTTGCATCAAGCGTCCGACACCCGCCGGGTCAATGGTGGCGAAGGGGTCTCCGGGGAAGACGCCCAGTTCGATGTAGAGCGGAACGAACTTGCCCGCGTCGTCGCGGCTGATGCCGTAGGTGGTTTGCGTCAGGTCGTTGGTGCCGAAGGAGAAGAAATCCGCTTCCTCCGCGATCTCCCCCGCGGTCAGTGCAGCCCGCGGCAGCTCGATCATGGTGCCGAGCAAGTAGGGGATGCGTCGCCGCTTGCGTTCGAAGACTTCCTCGGCCACCTGGCGCACGATGGCCGCTTGCAGGCGTAACTCCTCCGCAGTGGAGATCAGGGGGATCATGATCTCCGGGCGTGGATCGACTCCGGTTTTGCGCGCCACATTGCAAGCCGCTTCGAAGATCGCCCGAGTTTGCATGCGCGTGATCTCGGGATAGGCAATGCCGAGCCGGCAGCCGCGGTGTCCGAGCATGGGGTTGAGTTCGGTCAAGTGCTCGACCTTGGCTTTGATCACGGACTGGGGCACACCCAGATCGGCAGCCACGCGCTTGATGGCGGCAGGCTCGTGGGGCAGGAACTCGTGCAGCGGTGGATCCAGGGTACGAACGGTGACCGGTCTGCCTTCCATGGACTTGAAGATGGCCTCGAAGTCCTTGCGTTGGATGGGGAGCAAGCGCTTCAGAGCGTCCTCGCGTTTTTCTTGGGAGTCCGCGAGGATCATCTCGCGTACCTGTTCAATCTTGCCTGCACCGAAGAACATGTGTTCCGTTCGACACAAGCCGATGCCTTCCGCACCGAAGGCGACGGCGATCTTGCACTGGTCCGCCTGATCCGCGTTGGTGCGCACGCCCAGGGTGCGGACCTCGTCGGCCCAGGCCATCAACTTCTTGAAACCCTGATAGACCTTGCCGCGGCGTTTTCTCTTGGCGCGTTCGCCCTTCCCGAAGAGGGCTGCCATGACTTCGGAAGGAGCCGTATTGATCTGGCCCTTGTAGATGCGGCCAGCCGTGCCGTCGAGGCTAATCCAATCCCCTTGCTTGAAGGTCTTGCCCAGGACACGCAGCGAGCGTTTCTTGTAATCGATCTCGAGGTCGCTCGAGCCGGCCACACAGACCTTGCCCATCTGGCGTGCGATCAGCGCGGCGTGACTCGTCATGCCACCGCGCGCGGTCAAGATTCCCATGGCCGCTTGCATGCCCTTGATGTCCTCGGGGCTGGTTTCGATGCGCACCAGGATCACTTGTTCCCCGCGGGCTGCCCACTCCACGGCGCTGCCGGCAGAGAACACGATGCGCCCACTGGCGGCGCCAGGACCGGCGGGGAGTCCGCGGGCGATCAGACTGCCACTGCGCTTGGCGGCGGCCAACTCTTTGACGGTGAAGACCGGTTGCAGCAGTTGGTTCAAGCTCTCGGGATCGATGCGCATCAGGGCTTCGTCGCGTGTGATCACTTTCTCGCGCACCAAGTCCGTCGCGATGCGCAGGGCGGCGAAGCCCGTGCGCTTGCCGTTGCGGCACTGCAGCATGAAGAGACGTCCCTCCTCGATCGTGAACTCCAAGTCTTGCATGTCACGGTAGTGACTCTCCAAGAGCTTCTGGATCCGTTGCAATTCGCGCCAGGCCTTGGGAGAGCTCTTGCGTAGGTGCTCGATACCGAGGGGCGTGCGGATGCCGGCGACCACGTCCTCGCCTTGGGCGTTCATCAAGTACTCCCCGTAGAACTTCTTCTCGCCGCTGGAAGGATCGCGCGTGAAGGCCACGCCTGTGCCCGATGAGTCGCCCATGTTGCCGAAGACCATGGCCATGATCGTGACGGCGGTTCCCCATTTGCCTGGAATTTGGTGCATGGCGCGGTAAGCGATCGCGCGTTCGTTGTTCCAGGAACCGAAGACGGCACCGATGGCGCCCCACAGTTGCTCCGTAGGATCTTCCGGGAACTTGCGGTTCGTGCGTTTCTTGACAATGGTCTTGAACGACTGCACAAGCTGCTTCAAGTCCTGGGCCTTAAGTTGGGTGTCTTCCTTGACTCGGCGCTTCAACTTGAGCGCGTCCAGAGCCTCCCCAAATGGGCAACGGTCGGACTCCGACTCAGCACCGATGCCCATCACTACGTTGCCGTACATTTGCACGAAGCGCCGGTAGGCGTCCCACGCAAAGCGCTCATTGCCCGTGCGCTTGGCGAGCCCCTCAACCGTTTCGTCGTTGAGGCCGAGGTTGAGCACCGTGTCCATCATGCCCGGCATGGATATACGTGCCCCGGAACGGACCGAGAGCAACAAGGGATCGTCCGGGTCTCCGAAACGTTTGCCCATGGAGCTCTCCACGTTGGCCAACGCTTTATCCACTTCCTGTTCGAGTCGCGGCGGGAAACTCAGACCATGGTCGTAGTACCAAGAACACACGTCCGTCGAGACGGTGAACCCAGGAGGCACAGGTAGGCCGAGGTTGGACATCTCGGCTAGGTTGGCGCCTTTGCCTCCCAGCAATTCGAGCATGTCGCGGTCGCCGTCCGCTTGGCCGTTGCCGAAAGAAAAGATGTGCTTGGAGTTGCGCGACAGAGCTGCGGGCATGGGATGAGCCGGGGCTTGGTGCGGGGCGGGGGGGCTCCGCAGGAGGGGGGTGGTCCGTTCCCCCCGGCTCGTGGATCGACTCGCTCAGAGATCGAGGCTGGCCTCGCTCTGTCCGATCGAATCGATCTTCCACTCACGCCCGATCCGGAACTCTGTGAAGTTGCGGTTCAGATCGTCCACGGGCCTCAGAGTCAGGGGTTGAGGAAGCTCCGCGAACCCCGAGACCATCGTCAAGCTGGAGTCCTGGCTGAAGACTTCCGCCTGTTCTTCGAAAGTTCCCGGGGCCAGGGGCTCGTCCGCAAGCCTCGTTTCGCCCTCCCAGAGCTGGAAGAAGTCCTCGCGCACGAAGACCAGTTCGAAGCCGATTCCGTGGGATTTCGCCCGAATGAGGTGCCTGTCCGGGGCCAGAGAGACCGATTCGACAACTTTCGCGTCGGGGATCCCCAGCCAGTAGGCGATTTCCTTCTTGAGCAGCTTTTCTCGGGCCTCGCGATAGGTGAACTGGGAGAGACCGTGGAGGGCCCGAAAGGACCCCGAGAAGCAGGCGTATTCGAGGCGCGGCAGGTCCCCGCGCACGGCCACTTGGAAGGTGCGGAAGGTCATCTCCGGTGAGCGGAAGCCCGTGGCCAGGACCTCGGCCGGGGTCGGAGGGCTGACGCATGAGGGTGCGCCGAGGAAGAAAAGGCCTGTAAAGCACAAGAAGGGGAGTCGGAGCTTCATGTTGAGGGCGATGCTAGCCGACTTGGGCGGAAGCCCGCCTACTAATCAGGGCATCCCTTCCGTTCAATAAAAGCCCCCTCCCAGGTGGGGTGGTGGTTCCAGGGGCGGACCCTCGACGATTCTCTTTATGGGCCGTACACTTCGCGGCCCGTGCCCGGACCGATCACAAGGCTGCTGGGAATGAAATTGCTAAATAGAGTGAGATCCATCCTCTCACTCGCAGGTCCACCGACGTAAGCCCAATGTTCAAGGAGTTCTTCTTGGCCACTTGCCCCACTTAGGGGCGCTTCAACCGGAACGACCCCCCGCCGATCACCGACAACCAAAACCGAGGCTCACTCACCGTGGGCAAGCGAAAGTCCCATGTCCAACTCCAAGCTCATCAGCGCCCTCTTCCTCGCAGCTCCGGCGGCGTTGTTTGCAGGTTGCTCCGCGCAAGAAGCTCCCCAAGCGTCCACCACTGGCAACACCACCGAGTCCACCCAAACCGAGCCCTTAGATAATGGATCGATCGGCTTCGCTTCGGACGAGGAAGCGGCAGCGAGTGCCGATCAGAACACCGCAACGGAAACTCCCGTGGCGGTCGACGAGCACGCGGGTCACAACCATGCACCCGGTGAAGGTCACGGCGAGGAAACGTCTGCCTCGACCATGAGCGTCAGCAACCCCGGTCCCTTGGGGGACGGTGAAGGCGCCCGCATGATGTACAAGGTGGGCAGCGAGACCCACGCGTTCGGTCGCGTCATGCAAGGCACCGTGGCGGGCCACACCTTCGAGCTGAAGAACGAAGGCAACGAGGACCTGATCATCAAGCAAGTCAAGCCCACCTGCGGCTGCACGGTTGCACAGGTTGAGTGCGAGAACGACGAAGGTGAAATGGTGAGCTACGTCTTTGGCGATCCGATCAGCCCCGGCCGTCGTGTGAACGTTCCCGCCAAGTTGCACACCAAGAACAAGTCGGGTCACCAGACCACGCGCATCAACATCTTCTCCAACGATCCGCGCGGAACCATCCAGCTGGGTCTCGAGGCTGACATCGATCCCTTCTTCGGGATTGCGCCGCGCTTCCTCAACTTCGGCCAGATCTCTGTGGGCGACGTGGTGGAAAAGAGAGCCGTGATTTCGACCACCAAGGGCACTCCCATCGGATTGTCCCTGGTCGAGCAGAGCCTGCCCGCTGGCGCCAAATGTGAATTGCTTCCTGTCAACCCCGACGGAGAAGGTCGCGCCGCCCGCTGGGACTTGAGCGTGACTTTGGGCCCTGAATTGACAGAGGGCAACCTGGCCCGTGCCATCAGCATCACCAGCGATGTGGAGATCCCCGGATCCGATCCCGTCGTTGACGGTGACGCCTCCAAGTACTCGGCGACCGTGACGCTCAGCGCCCAAGTCGTGGGACCTTTCTCCTACAACCCGCCTTACCTTTCCATGGGCCTCGTGCGCCCCGGTCAGGTCGCCACCCGCACCGTGACCGTGGAGTGCCACGACGGCGACTTCTCGTTCGCGGACACCCCGCCGAGCGTGCGCATCGTCGGCTTGCAAAACCCCCAGGCCGACCTGGGGGCCGAGGCGACCTTCCGCGATTGGGAATACGCTGACGTCTTCACACCCACTCTGCGCCCCGTGGAGGGCAAGAATGCGGTGGAGATCGAGCTGCGCCTCGAAGGCATGCCCGAGAGCACAACGGGCTCTTTCCGTGGAACCCTGGTCGTTGACCTCGGTCACCCGGACAAGAAGCAGATCGCTCTCGTGATCACTGGGGTCTGCCGCGGCGGACCCGCCAAGTAAATCGAAGCAGGCGGGGAGCAGGTCGGATGGACCCGCTCAGCGCCTGAACGGGTGACCCCTCGCGGGTCCAGAGGACAAATGGGACGGGCCGGCCGGGATTTTTCCGGCCGGCCCGCTTTCATTGGGCCTGCTCAGCTCTTCCAGCACCGGTCGGTAGTCATGGCGTCTGGGGCGGGTAGAGTTTATTCTTCTGGCCAACCGCTCCTCCTCCGAACCTCCCGCGCGAAGACCGACCGTGACCGAATCCCTCGGGGACCAGCTAATCACCCAAGGGGTGATCAGTAAGGCCCAACTCAAGGAAGCCCACGCCATGGCGCGCAATGGCGACATCGGGCTCGGTGTGTGCCTGGTGAAACTCGGTCATGCGGACGAGAATGACGTGGCTCGTGCCCAGGCCAAGGTCGAAGGCATGCCTTTCGTCGACCTCTCCAAGGGCGGGCTCAAAATCTCGGAAGCGATCCTGCAAAAGGTCCCCGAGGAAATTGCTCTGGACCAGGGCTTGCTGCCGATCGTGGAGCGCAACGGCAAGCTCGTGATCGCCATCGACGATCCTTTCAAGCGCATGGTGGCCGACCAGTTGTCGTTCACCACAGGCTCTGAAATCGCCTGCGCGCTGGCGGCGCCCGGTGCGTTGCGCAGGGCCTTGCGCAAGTTCTACGGAGAAGGCGCTGAAGAAGCCGTCGCTGCCAGTCTCGGTGGGGGGGACGACGACGAGAGCGACGCTCCGATCGTTCGCTTGGTGACGCGTACTTTCCAGGAAGCCTTGAAAGAGCGGGCGAGTGACATTCACATCGAACCGGGTCACGGGCGCGTACGCATTCGCTACCGTGTGGATGGCATGTTGCGACCGATGGCCGAGCATCCTGAGCACTTGCACGCGCCACTGATTTCGCGCCTCAAGATCATGGCGCGCATGGACATCTCCGAGAAGCGCAAGCCCCAGGACGGACGCATCAGCATCACGATCGATGGACGCGAGATCGATGTGCGAGCGTCGATCCTGCCTTCCAATCATGGGGAGACCATGGTCATGCGATTGCTCGACAGATCCGCGAGCTTGATCGGCCTGCGTGAGCTGGGTTTCGACGACGAAGACTACACCTGGTTCCGGCGAGTCATCGCGCGGCCCCATGGCATCTGCTTGGTCACTGGCCCCACGGGTTCAGGAAAGACCACCACGCTCTACGCTGCGCTCTCGGAGCTCAACCGGCCAGACGTCAAGATCATCACGGCCGAGGACCCGGTGGAGTACCACCTCGCGGGCATCAACCAGGTGCAAGTCAACACGCGCATCGGCGTGTCATTTGCGCGCATTTTGAAGGCCATGCTGCGTTGCGCACCCAACGTCATCCTGGTGGGTGAGATCCGTGACTTGGAGACGGCCGATATCGCCATTCAAGCGGCCCTGACCGGTCACCTGGTGTTCTCCACCGTTCACACCAACGACGCGCCCAGCGCGCTGACTCGTCTGCAGGACCTGGGGGTCAAGCCGTTCCTGGTCAGTGCTGCGGTGCAGTTTGTAATCGCTCAACGCTTGGTCAGACGTCTCTGTCCGGAGTGTTGCGAGAGCTACATGCCCCACGACGAGGAATTGCGCACCATCGGGCTCGATCCGCTGCACATGAGTGGGCAAGAGTTCAAGCGCGCCCGCGGCTGTCGAGCCTGCGAAGGGAATGGCTATCACGGACGCGTCGCGCTCTTCGAATTGCTCGAAATGGACTCGGAGTTACGCGAGCTGTGTTTCCGTGGGGAACCGCTCGATGTGATTCGCAAGACAGCCCTCGCTTCTGGTCGACTGCGCCCCCTAATTAAGGATGGCTCGCGCAAAGTGATTCGTGGCCTGACCACGGTTCACGAAGTGCTGCGTGTCTGCCGTGACGAGAGCGCTGACCTGCTCACCCTTCAGGAATCATGATCCTTCCGCTTACTTCTCTCTAAGGAGCTC
>JBLIMI010000166.1:0-7309 GCA_047638655.1 Minisyncoccia bacterium
TCGGTCAGGGCCGCGGTCTCGAACTCGAAGCGTGCCGAGCGTGCCAAGGGATGCCCCGCGGTGGAACGCAACCCATCGGGGGCTGGAAATCCAAGCAAGGTGACGACGTAGCGCGTCCCCGGTTTGAGTCCGCCGTCGGAGAGGTCCTTCGCGAGCCCAAGCTCAGGCAAAAAGCGAATGCGGTCCCCGTCCACTTCATAGGAACCCGACGCGGGCTGGGATCCATTCAGCGGCCGAACGCTGAGGCTTTCACGGGTGACGGAGGAGGAGTCGATGGGGCCCGAGAAATGGAACACCAACGCTTCGTTCAAGTACACGCCCTCGCGCGCCGAGGGGCGCGGCAGCATTTGCTCCAAGCTGATGACGTGAATTCCTTCAGCAGTTCCCTGCTCACAACCAGCTACGGCGAGCAGGCACATGAGCGCCGGCCCCCCAGCCCGAATCCACTTGAGTCCTGGTCCCACGAGGAGCATTGAAACAAGCTGGCTCCTTCGATTCATGCCTCGAATCATCAATCGTGGCAAGTCGCCGACAGAGAGCGGGCCTCCGGCCGAGTGCTTGCTCGGGGAAGCTGAGCCCGCGAAAGCCTGGAACTACCCATGAAAAGCGCGGCGCCGGAGCTTGTGCTCCGGCCGCGGCGGCGGGGCGGCCCCCCCCCCCGCGCCGTGGATCTCAGTTCGAGAAACTTGAGGCAGAGAACCTCCCGCTGGAACAGGAGGACCGGCCCTAGAACTTGAAGGGCATGCGCAAGAAGTCCAGGGTCGGGCGAAGCGTGTTCGCGTCAAGCGGAACCAAGCCGTTGGTGATGTCAAAGCTGACACGGTAACGGAGGAACCGAATGGCGTAGTCCGCCTGGTTGATCATCCCAGCCGCGCCGGGCAGATTCGTCTGGAATTCCGTGCTCACCGTATCCGGCAAACCCGATGAAGCGCTCGCGTAACGTTCGCCCATCAGCTCAAACTCAAGCTTCACAGAGGCCGAATCGGGAAGCGAGTCCCCGACGCCCGCGGTTGTCACCGTGAAGTAGCGAGGAATCAGGTCCACCGTACCCGAGGAATTCGAGAGGTCCGATCCCGAGCTATCGACCGTCACGGCCAAGGTCATCGTGCCGCTGTCGTAGGTAGCGGTTGCCACGTTGAAGAAGGAACCACCAACCACCAAGCGGAAGTTGCGCAGGAGCAGCGGGTTGCGGGTGTAGATCTCATTCGCGCCACCCAAAATGTCCGTGGCGAGCATCAACGCAGTGCGGTTGGTGGGATCGTTTGGATCGAGCACCAGGGCACCTACGCTCAAGAGCTCGGTCAAGCTATCCACCACTTCGCCGGTGGAATCGATCGTGCCGTCACCCGTGGCGTCCGTGCCTGCGAACAGGAAAGCAATCGATTGGGGCAATCCAGTGGCTCCATCCGTGGACGGTTCACCGAGATCGATCCACTTGGACTGAGCCGAAGAGTTGCGTCCGAAGACCGGAAGCAACTGATCCCGCCAGACCGACAAGAGCTCGTCGTAACCATGGGGAACGGGTGAGGAAACGGTACGCAAGTTGGCCACTTGACCACCCGGGTACAGGATGTCCAGGGAGAGGTCGCCTACGTGTAATTGAATCAGGCCAGGTCCACCGTCGCCGCCAGCTGCGCGCTTGATGCCCACGCCGGTGGGCGTGCAGCCCGTGACAGGAATCCAAGGGTTGTCGCCAGCGCCGCCAATGTGAATGGCGTCCTGACCGGGATTGCTCTCGCCCAGGTAAGCACCGCCTTGACCACTGAGCCCATCACCACCTTGGCCGCCCTTGGCGTCCAGGGTCGGAGTGCTCAGCCCAGTCGAGGCTGCAGAGAGATCGATCTTGCCGGCGGTCTGCAGAATGACGTGACCACCCGAACCGCCACCAGAGCCACCGCCCACGCGGTTCACGCCGGAGGTGTTCTCGCCGCCATTGCCATGACCGCCACGCGCTTCGATGCGGCCCATGGCGCCGAAAGTAATGTCGCCGAGGGCAAGGATGGTCAGAGCACCTGCTCCACCGCCGCCGCCGCAGCCTTTGTCCTGGTCCACCGCGATCAGATCTTGGGGAGGATAGACGCCGCCGTGGGTGCGGGTGGCGTCGCCACCAGCACCGCCGCCGGTTCCAGGAATCACACCGCTCAACTCACCCACGATCAGGGCTTCCGTCAACAGGCCGACGTTCTGGACCTTGGTCCCAAAGAAGTCGTTTTCGGATCCGGGGACCGCGCCGAAGGGGCTCGGTCCAATGCGACCACCGTAAGGAAGGTGGGGCCCCTGGGAGGAAGTTGCGGTGTCGGCACCCGTGAAGCCACTCTCGGCGTCCAGCCCAATGCGATCCTGATCGGGGCATGGCACACCGTCAATGATTTGATCATGACCCAGGCGACCACCGCCGCCACCGGCCGCGCGCCGTGCGGCGCCGCTGTTGCCATCTGCGTAGCCCGACTCACCGCCTAAGCCGCCAAGGTTTGCGACGCCATAAGCGCCTTCGCCGTTGCCGCCAATTTGAGTGACCTGGGTGGTCAGGTAGCTACCTGTTCCGCCGTCGCCTCCGCCACCCTGGCCGGCCGCGCCGGACTCCGGTTGGTTGGGAGTGTTCAAGGTGAAGACGGACTTGGCATTACCACCGTTGACCGTCAGCAATCCCTCGATGAGGACCGATCCAGAACAGAGAATCGTCGCCGCATTGGGACCCTGAATACGCAGGCTCGAACCGGCGGGAATGTACAAGTCGCGGATATCGAGGCGACCATTGATGGCCACGATACTTCCCGTGTTCGCGCCGCCGGGACCACCTGTGAAGACAGTCGAGGTGGTGTTGAAGATCTTGTCCGTGTTCGGTTGGATGTGCAGGTCGAAGTCTCCACTCGAGTTGCCACCGGTACCGGAGAACGCGAAGGCTGCCTCAAGGCCGGTGGGGCCCCAATCGGCTCGGGGTGAACCAAGCGGTGCGACCGTGTCCTCAAATGCGGGGTCGAGGTAGTTCTCGAGGAACTCGTCGGCCGTGTCCAGTCCACCCAGACCGTCCGAGACCATCAGTGCAAACTTCTGCAGAGCGCTCGAGTTCCGGTCACCGACCAGGTCCTCGAACTGGGGTGTGACCACAAGACGCATGGGCCGCCCTTGGGGCAGCACACCCAGGGGTGTAATGCGCACCGAGGCGCCTGTCCCCGTGCAATTTGATTCAAGGAACACCGTGGTGTTCAGCGCCAGCCAATCACCCGCTCCGTCTTGGAACTCAAAGCGCAGACGCTCCGAGTTGATGTTCGAGGCGAGGGGGCTGACCGGCTGGTCGAAACGCACGTGCAAGGTGGTCCGTGACTCCGGGTTACTGTAATAGTTATTCGGCACCAGAGTGCCGCCCGGCAAACCGCCGGAGCCATCCATCTGTACCGCGAAGAACACTTCCGTGGCCGTGGCACCTTCGCCGAGCACGATGGAGGTTCCTATCCCAGGGGAAACAACCGCGCTCACCGGACCCGGCAAGGGATCCAAGAAGAGTTCGCTCAGAATGGTCGTGTCCGGTGTCGCGAAGGTCCGGGGGAAGCTTGACTTAAGAGCCTTGCCCGCAGCCGAGTGCACAACGGTCGAACCGTTTGCTGTGGTCGGAATGTCGATCCGGTAGTCGATGCCGCCAGGACGGAAGCCCGCATCAGAGAAGTCTTCCGTGGTCGGGCAGACCGGCTGGAACACCACCGCACGACCGTCGCCGACGGCGGGCGAGAACTCGCCCACAGCGGGTAGACCATTCAGCTGATGAATGGAGATCGTGTTCAGATTCACCGTATCGAAGTCCACGTCCGCAGAGAACGTGAACGTGATCGGACGGTTGATCTGCCAGGTCTGGCCACCACTTACCGAAATCGAAGAGAGCGCGAATGTGCCCCCAGACGATCCCGTTGAGCTCGAACTGCTGCTCGATCCAGAGCATCCAGCGAATAGGAAGGCCAGCCCCAAAGCAGCGAACCACTGGGCGGAAGATGTCTTGCGAGGCATGAATGCAAAGGCTTGATTCATTGTCGTGGGGAGAGTTGTCAATCCCGGGGTGGGATCAGTGCTGTGGGGAGGATCGGGGACCGGTGCGCGAGCGTGAATTGAAACAAAAAGTCAGGTGCTGGAGAGACGC
The DNA here is from genome assembly GCA_047638655.1 of Minisyncoccia bacterium. Classification (GTDB taxonomy): domain Bacteria; phylum Planctomycetota; class UBA1135; order UBA1135; genus JABACD01. The sequence continues at coordinate 4,130 of JBLIMI010000166.1, forward strand.
CCCACCAAGGGACAGCCTCTCCAGAACCTAGCGCTTGCATTAGCCCTTGAAGTAAGCGAAAGCAAGGGTGCGCAGCTCGGCGGTCCGATTCGTGGCTGCATTGGAAACGAAGGACAGGCGAACCTGGAAGTAACGGGCAGCATTGACCTGGGTGATGTCACTCACCCACTGATTGCTGATTCCCGGAAGGAATGTCACAGAACCTGCCATTCCCTGGGCGACTTCGCCGTAGGGATCGATGAAGGTCGAATCCGTCACCAGGCCTGCGCCGCTAACCGAGATGGCGCCCCGGTAGGCCAGCGTGACCGAGGTTCCTGCCGCCTGATCTGCGGGCTCCGGCTCGACGATGGGCTGAGCGTAGGTCGTCGCTCCCAGGCCAGTGTCAAACCAGATCGAGTGGATGCGGCTGACGCGCGTCACAAGGGCCATTTCACCATAGTAGAGACTGTTGTCGGTCTCCATGGTGGCGTTGTTGTTGGCGGGGTTGAATCCACCCTGGGCCACATCGTGCAGCGAAGCGTCAGGATCGACAGTGACCAGTTGGTTGCCGTCGAAGCCGCCCGTCGAGAAGGCGCGGAAGTTGGGACGTGCCGACGAGTTCACCGCAAGTGCGATGTCGAAGGCGTTGAGGCCAAGGGCCTCGTCAGCAGGGTAGCAGCGGTACTCCATCAGGAGCGGCAGGCCCACCGTGGGGATTTGCCCCGAGGTGTAACTGAGCGTCCCCTGGTTGGGATCCAAAGTCACCGGAGCGCCGCCGTTGCTGGCTCCGCCGAGAGCGGTCAAGGCCGTATCACGCCAGGTGTAGAAGGAATAGTCAGCCAGTTGTTTGCCTTCGTTCACGGGCATGGGAACCATCGGCGTGCCAGAGCTTGCCGTGTACAGGTTCGCCGGGTTAACGACGTAGCCCAAGCTGCGCGCGTGAACCACCGTGCCCGGATCCTGAATCGGATCGTTCAGGTTGTTGGCGAAGACTTTCTTCAGGCCGGAACCCGGGAAAGCCGGGAAGCCATTCATGTCGAGCACCTCATCGGGCAGCCACTGCGAGTGACTCAGGGTCACCGAGAACTCGCTGTAAGCGTCAGCCACGATCAAGCCACCGGACGGCGCCCAGGACAGGCCCTCGACGTCGAGGTTGTAGTTGGTCTCGTCAGAAAGGGAGAAGCCGACGTCCACGTAGCGCCAAAGCGTTTGCAGCTTGGAGCCGAGATTGGACAGCGGGGTTTGGATGCCGCCCTGGAAAGCGGTCATGTTGGCCACAATGGGTTGGTTGGTGTCGGCCGCCACAGAGAAGCGGTTCACGGGTCGCGGCAGGATGCGCTCGTTGACCGGGTCAAAGAGCAACTGTCCGATTCGCAACTCGGCGAGTCCGTCGTCGAAGAGATCGTCACCGAGGGAAGCGAAACGCAGGGCGAAGCCAGCATTGCGACCTTCCTGGGCAGCGGGGTCGATGGAAAACTGCACCACGGGCAAGCCCTGGACCAGGGGGTTTCCTGCCAGGTCGGCGGGGCCGGCCGCACCCGAAGACAGGGTCACGAAGTAGTTCTCCGAGTTGCCTGCGACGTGGTGGAAGGGAACTCCAGGATGGTCGAAGCGGAAGGTGCGCAAGTCAGCTTCGGGTACGACTCGGCCGATGGCATAACCAAAGGCGGTTGAGTCCGGCTCCCCTGACCCATCGTCACGCAGGATCGCGAAGCTATCGAAAGGCTTGACCGTGCCGGGGTCCATCGGTTCGCTGAAGCGAACGAAGATGGCGGCGGTGGGTCCGACCTCTTGAACCGTCGAGGAGTCCACCGGCAAGATTCCGGGTACGGGAGAGAAGCGCAGGAAGCAAGCCGGAACGGAGTCCAACTGCGGGTCGTACCGAGTTTGCAGGCGAGAATCACCCGGCAAGAAGGCGCCACCGACGGGCGCGATCACGCGCACCATCACCGGCGTGTTGGGGCCAGCGTCGGCGAGCACAAGCCCGCTCACACCACTCTGCACCACAACGTCTCCCTGCTTGATGGAAACCGGGCACTCCGGGCTCAAAGTCGGGAGCGTGTAGATGTCCGGCGCGGTTGTCAGGACCGGGGTTCCGACGATTGTCGAAGAGACGTCAGCCAATATCGAAGGCGCATCTTCGTCGAGCAGGAATCCGTTATTGGGATCAGACGTCAGGGTGCCGCCGGAGCGCAGGCCACGCACCACGTCATTGGTACCTGTTTGGTTGTCCGTTGAGCCGTTGCCTGTGTAGGAGACAACCTTGCCTCCAGCACTGCGCAGGATCTGGGTCTGGCCGAGGCCAGCGTTGACCAGGGTCGGGATGCGCACACCCATGTTGGCGTCGTAAGTCACGACGCTGGCCGGCAGGCCGATGGAGTTGATGCCCAGGGGCGGGTTCGACGACTGAGCTTCGAGCGCGGAGACGGTCGAGGAGACCAAGACGCGGGTCGAATAAAATTCAAGCACTCCATCGTTGTCCCTGTCGGCGAGGTTTCCGTGGTTGGGGTCCACGAAGACTCGTGCCTCGTAGGGAGTCTCCGGCGGGTAGCCAGTACGGATCTTGACCAAATCCTTGTTCAGCTGACCGTTGTTAAAATCAACAATATCTCCACCAGCGAGGTCGTGCCAGCCACCGTTGTCGAACACGGGCTCGAGCAGGTCGCTGAACTTGATGACCACCGCCGAGTTCCGCGGAACCATCGAGAAGGGGCCCACTTCGTTGGGGTCCAAACTCTTGTCGAAGATGGGAGTCAGATTGGCCTCGAGGTTCGCCAGTGCTTCTTCGAAGCCCACGGTTCCTGCTTGAGCACCAATGGTGAGATTGAACTGATCCGTGACCGGGTTGCGCTCCAATCGAAAGATGATCGGGTTGCCAACGGTCGGCAAAAAGATGTGCCCATCACGGATGGCGCCGCTGATCAAAAAGTTCGACATCTGATCGCTGTGCGTGACATCCTGCCCAACGACAGTCGTGTCCGACACGTTGACCAATCGGCCCCAGAAGATGCCTTGGATCTTCAGCGTGCTCGCTTCCCCACCGAAGTGGGACTCGCCAATGAAGATTTGGGATCCGATGGCGGTATCGGGATGGTTCGTGACCTCACCAGAGTTGGATGAGATCAGGGGTGCAGGGCTTCCACCACCGCAGCCTGTGAACAGACCGGACGCAACAATCACGCCTCCCAAAATGGGAAGGAT